>JAYWCR010000169.1:0-11463 GCA_043780395.1 Sphingobacteriales bacterium | reverse complement strand
AGGTTCACTGTCTTTATTACTCCCCCTATGGTAATGGTAAAGATCAGGTCACAGCTTCCGTTCCCGAAATCAATAATGCTATGGGCCGCAGAAAGAGAAGTTTTCAGATCAATTGTACCTGCTACAGGAATAATACCCCCTGTAATGGCACAGGTTTTGGAAAACTTTAATGGATTTATGATAGTTCCGGTCACGGAAATACCGCCGATACCATTCTGACCATTCACCGTTCCTGTTTCTGTATAGGTGACAGAGCTTATCATCATGTCACCAGGCTTTACCACATCAATACTATAATACCGGATGCCTGTGGCTATATACTGATTTACAGGGCCACCCTTATACGAATAGTTAAGATTAAACGTACGGCTGAATGAAGATGCAGTAAGCCGGGTCATCACAATACTCCCGTTCACCAGGTATCCCAGTACATTGAATTTTTGAAAATTAATGGAGTCTTTAAAACCAATATCAGCAAAGCCATGATAAAAGTAATTTATGAGCTTCCCGCTCCTTGACTTACCCGGAGCAGCAGGTCCGAAATCAGATGTAATAATGCCTGGTGTGTTTATTCCTTCAGGTGTATAGGTCACACTATCACCAAAGAATCCAATAAAATGAGAGGGGATCGTGAAAGCAGTGCCGGCACCATGGATGCTGCCTGACTGAACCTTATTTTCAGCCCTTCCAAGCTGTATGCCCTGCTTTGTTAACATGGCAAGGTTTGATTCTGATACCGAAGAAATATCTGAGGCAAGCCGGTAAGTCAGCACACTGGTTCTGGCCATGGTTGTGCTTGTGTCTGACGTTTGCGGGTGTAGCCCTCTGCCGGGTTTCTGGCAGGAAAAGATTGACAGGCAGAGCAGGGTGCAGCCAATACCAAGCATTGTATAATTTTTCATAAACTTGAGTTTAATTAATTTTTTGAAGAGTTAAATGATTTTTATTCATTTTTATTTCGTTAAATTAATTAAACCTGCAGGCTTCTACCCGATTTTTGGAACCAGTCGTGTAAATTTTACAATGAACTGATCCTCAGTCTAATCATAAAACTTCCAGCTCAGACCAAATTTGAAGAGATGATCAGGCATCGGATAATGATGAACAGTATAATAGCCCGTTTTGGGCAGCCCCTGATTAAAATAGTCATAGCGCAGAATAAAGCTGGTTCGTTTCAAGCCTGCCAGCAGAAATACATCACCTATCGGATAATCCCCGAATTTCTGGTTTGTATATACAAAGAACTGCTGTAACCCGGGTGCATAGTCATATTCATAGGCATGCGTATAGTAGGTGGCATCTATACCGGCCTTCAGCCTTAGCACTTTAAAATAGATGTTCTGGTAATAAAAGGTAGCTGTTGTATAGAATTCCGGTGTACGGATAATGAAGGGTGCATTATTATGCTGGTATACCAGATGTGCCTGAAAACCTACCTTTCCCAGTTTGAACTCCTTGTCAAGGCTGGCCTTGAAGAATTTTATCTGCTGGGCAAACTGGCTGGGAAATACGATTTGATTGGCAATTCCTGCAAAGTACAGATAATCATCGACCAGGTTATACTCAGCAGCCAGCCTTAAGTCCAGGAACGAATTCTCATAGGAAGCTGCAAGGGTCCGGGTCTTGGTCTTGGCAAAATGAAAATTCCAGCGATAACTGTTCGAGGACCAGCGGTTATAGATCAGGTCAGGTGAATGGTCCTGAAAGGAAGCTTTAAGATTAAGAATGCCAAGGGAGGGGCCGAAATTCAATACCCCTATGGCTGCCAGGTAACTGTCGAGATGATTGGGACCGACCAGTACATAATCCCCAAGCAGTCTCAGATTGAACCTGTTGGAAAGCTCATAGCCCGCATTGGCATGAAGCGAGATGTTGTTAAGCGTGGAATCAATGCCTGTATTCTGCCGGTAATGTACATACTCGTCCTTGATAGAGGCGTCAAGCCTGATGCCGCTGGTTGAAAAATGTTTGTCAGCTTCGAGATTTCCCCGCCCGAACAGGGATAGCCCGAATTCATTGATGATTGTATTCTGAGTGATCCGGTCAGCAGTACCCAGGGTATCAAGAAACTGGTTTGGATAATACTGGGGATTCAGGCCCTGTGTGTTGCCATTACTGTTACCTGCATTGGAGTTATCATTATAAGAATAGGTCGAACGTTTGTATTGGAAGGTATAATAGGCCCTTGCTGTCGGATACACTTTTACCTGATGGGAAACAGGATCGCGGACACTGTCGATCTTTCCTATCAGGTAATATTGCCTGGCGTAAAGGCCAGCATCGTTCCAGCGGGAATGGGCTGTTTTCAGGTATACCGTATCATAAGGATGCTGGATCTTATTATTCAGGTTAAAGATATTATCGTTCTTCACCCCTCCGTTCTCATCGGCATCCAGAGAATTTATGATAAGATTTGTGATAAGGTTGTAGCGGAGATTCCTTGACTGGTACCATAAGAATGCATCGGCATTCAATACATCGGCCGTTTGCCGGGAATAATACCCATTAGAACCTGACCTTGTATATTCAATGCCAATGTTCAAACGGGGGTGGATATTACGGGTATGCAGAAAATGGAAGATTCCCTCGCTGAATCCCGGCTTCTGCCCTTTACCGCTGATATAATACAGGTCAGTAAAGGGTGACTTATTCCTGAAATAATTGATCTGGCCAGGTTGCAGCATATACAGTCCAAAGGCCGACTGCCCATTATTAAAGCCAGTATACTGATCAAAGGCCGGAAGCAGAGGCATGGCTGCAAGTCCGTAATTTCCCAGATTTATATAGTATTTGCCAGGCTGATAGAGTTTGCTGTAGTTCTCAACATTATGAAGGCTTGTATCAAGTGAATTCAGGGTGAGGCTGTCGGCCTGCAGATTCTTCTCTGTTATTAGTTTTACACTTCTTGAATGATAAACATTCTTTTGTGCACCTGAATCTCCTTTAAATACAGGCTGGGAAGTACTCTGACCAGTCACCGTTCCATATGGATTTGATGGATTTGTACCTATCTGGCAAAAAGCAAGCAAAGGGGCGAGAAATAGAAAAAATAGAAGTACTGCTCTCTTCATTCTGCAAAAGAACTTATAAGATCTTTCATAATCAAGGTCATATCCGGCTCTGCAGCTGCTGCTGTGGCAATAATGTCGGCAATGGATACAGGAACCAGGTTTTCTGGATTGCATTCATCGGTTAGTACTGACATGGCAAAGACCGGCAGACCCATCTGATTTGCCACGATCACTTCAGGCACTGTACTCATGCCAACCACATCGGCTCCGATCATCCTCAGGTACCGGTATTCTGCACGGGTTTCAAGATTCGGACCGGGTACACTTACATAAACTCCTGTATGGGCAACGATCTTATGGCCTGCTGCAATTTCCAGTGCCCTTGTGATCAGGCCGGCATCGTAGGGCTGGCTCATATCCGGAAACCGGGATCCATATTCATCGTGATGCCTTCCACGCAAAGGGTTATCGGGAAGCATATTGATATGGTCATTGATAATCATCAGCTCCCCTTTTTTGAAGGCAGGGTTGAGGCTTCCTCCTGCATTGGAAAGAAAAAGAGCTTTTATTCCCAGCAAAGCCAGCACCCTTACCGGAAGGGTTATCTGCTGCATGGAATACCCTTCATAATAATGAAGCCGGCCTGACATGGCCACTATCTTTCTGCCTCCGAGGCGGCCAAACAAAAGTTTCCCGCTATGAAATTCAACTGTTGCGATCGGAAAATCAGGAATATTGCTGTACATGAGCTCGTACTCAATGTCAATATGCCTGACCAGACCACTCAGGCCCGTGCCAAGTACGATACCGAATTCAGGTTCGAAATCAATTCGTTTTTTTATAAAATCTACTGTTCTAAATAGCTGAGTTAACATATTCAAAGATAAAAGTTTCAAATTCTTTGCGTTCCGGCTGCAGAACTTCTGAACGGATGGGAAGATAGTAAAAAGGAAGACTGGAAAGCATTCGGGTAAACTCCTTGCTTTTCAGGCGCTGGGCATCCTTTTCTGTTGTGAGCAGAATGGTGGTGGTTGCAGGCTTTGAGTTAAAATCGGCCAGTAGCTTTTGGATATTATGATGACTGAACGGATGATGATCTGCATATTTATGGTGACTCAGCGGTATGCCCAGTCTGCGCAGGTAGCTTACGAGCGGTCCGGGATTGGCAATTCCGGTCAGCAGCACAATTTCCTTTACCCTGCTGAGCTCGATGAACTGACTCCCGAATAAATGACAGGGTGCTTCATAGACAATACCTGCAAAGAAGAGCGGAAATGCCGCATCCAGACCCAGTATCTTACGGATCTCTGTTTTCAGGTCATTGGTGACAGGCCTGATGGTCTTGGTGATGATCACCATATCTGCCCGCTTAAGCGAGCTTAAGGGTTCTCTGTAATTTCCTGCAGGAAGCATGATCTTGGGCATAAATACATCATGATATTCCATCAGCACAAGGTTTAGCCCGCACCGGAGCCTGCGGTGCTGGAAGGCATCATCAAGAAGAACAAGTTTTATTCCACGCCTGATCAGGTAACTAACACCCTTCAAACGGTCTTCTGCCACGCAAACGGGTAAAGCCGGGAATTTGTTTTTGAACTGGGCAGGCTCATCTCCTACCAGCCGGGCATCGGCCGGACTTGCTGCCAGCAATACTCCCTTTGTGGCCCTTCCATAGCCCCGGCTTAAGGTAGCCAGTTCAATATGGGGCATCAGCAGCCTGATCAGATACTCTGTAAAAGGTGTTTTACCAGCGCCTCCTACCTTCAGATTCCCAATACAGATCATTGGTAAAGGGTAGCTGGCTGATGAAATAAAACCAAGGTCAAACATTTTATTGCGCAAGCGTATTATCCCGCCATAAACAAGGGAAAAGGGAAATAACAACAATCGCAACTTTGGCATGTTTCAAATGTAGGCAAGACACGCATAAATCGGGCTGAATAGTTATTTTTACCGCTTAAATTATAAATTATGCCAAAAGGATTCTTTTCCGTTCCCCCTGCAGTAAATGAACCTGTACTTAACTACAGCCCGGGAAGTACCGAACGGAAGTTATTAAAACTGGCTCTTGCTCAAGCAATTGAAAAGCCCGCCGATATAGGCATGTATATTGGATCTGAAGAAATTTTTACGGATTCCAAAATTGCCATCAGACCCCCGCATGCACATGCCCGCATTCTGGGATATTATCATCAGGGGACAAAAGAACATGCTAAAAAAGCTATCGATGCTGCCCTTGCTGCCAAACCTGCATGGGAAAATACACCATGGGAACATCGTGCGGCTATCTTTCTTAAAGCCGCCGAGCTGCTGGCAGGCCCATACCGCTATAAGATCAATGCCGCCTCCATGCTGGCGCAGTCCAAGAATGCCTACCAGGCTGAAATTGATGCTGCATGTGAGTTCATCGACTTTCTGCGTTTCAATGTGCAGTTCATGACAGAACTTTATTCACAGCAGCCCATATCCGGCCCAGGCGTCTGGAACCGGATGGATTACCGTGCACTTGAAGGCTTTGTGTATGCTGTTACACCCTTCAACTTCACTTCCATTGCTGGAAACCTTCCCGCTTCGGCTGCCCTGATGGGAAATGTAGTGGTCTGGAAACCTTCTGACAAACAGATCTATTCTGCTGCCGTGCTCATGGAAGTGTTCATTGAGGCAGGCCTTCCGGCAGGAGTGATCAATATGATCTTCTGTGATCCGCAGGAAGCAACGGAGGTTATGCTTGGCCATGCAGATTTTGCAGGTCTTCATTTTACCGGTTCCACCCAGGTATTTAAAAATATCTGGAAAACGGCAGGTCAGAACCTGGATACCTACAAAAACTTTCCCCGGATCGTCGGAGAAACAGGAGGCAAGGATTTTATGCTTATCCATGCATCAGCAGACGTGCGCACATCGGCCACTGCCCTTATCCGCGGATCCTTTGAATACCAGGGTCAGAAATGTTCAGCCTCTTCAAGGGCCTATATTTCTGCAAGTATCTGGGAAAAAATGCAGGGGTTTTTACTGGAAGAAATGAAAACACTGAAAATGGGAGATGTGGAAGATTTCAGTAATTTCATCAATGCCGTAATCGATGAGAGATCATTCGACAAGCTTGTTCATTTTATTGAACGTGCACGGAACCACTCCGATGCCCGCATTATAGCCGGAGGGAAACATGATAAATCAACCGGCTATTTTATAGAGCCTACGTTAATTCTTACCACCGATCCTTTCTATGAAACAATGAAGGAAGAACTTTTCGGCCCTGTACTGACCATCTATGTATTTCCCGATGCAGAATTTGAAAGCACACTCGACCTTATTGATTCTGCCACAGTCTATGCCCTGACCGGCGGGATTATGGCAAGCGACCGGCAGGCTATTACCCTGGCAGAATCCAGATTGCGCCATGCTGCAGGAAATTTCTATATTAATGATAAGTGTACAGGTGCAGTAGTAGGCCAGCAACCTTTTGGCGGCGCACGTTCATCAGGGACAAACGACAAAGCCGGATCGCTCCTGAACCTGCTTCGCTGGGTTTCTGCAAGAGTGATCAAGGAGAACTTTGTACCTCCTGCCGACTACCGCTATGCATTTCATCAGAATGATAAGGATTAATTAACCTACACAATGGCCGAAGAACAGTCAGAAATAAAGAATGCAGTAAAAAAAGCAGACCCTGCTGAACTGCTTACCCGCAAAAGAGCCGAAGCCATGCTTGGCGGAGGGCAGAAAAGGATCGATGCCCAGCATAAAAAGGGAAAACTTACAGCCAGAGAGCGCATACACTTTCTGATCGATGAGGGTACCTTTCAGGAGATAGGCATGCTGGTCATTCACCGTTCTTCAGATTTTGGCCTTGCTGAAGAGATCTATCCGGGTGATGGGGTCGTGACGGGTTTTGGACAGATAGAAGGAAGACCTGTATATATTTACTCTCAGGACTTTACAGTATTCGGAGGGTCACTTTCGGAAACCCATGCCGAGAAGATCTGCAAGATCATGGACCTTGCCATGAAAAACGGGGTACCCATTATCGGTCTGAATGATTCAGGCGGCGCCCGCATCCAGGAGGGAGTTGTTTCGCTGGGCGGATATGCAGATATCTTTTACCGCAATACCCTGGCCTCAGGGGTAATCCCCCAGCTTTCGGCCATTATGGGTCCCTGTGCCGGTGGCGCCGTCTACTCCCCTGCCATTACCGATTTTATCTTTATGGTAGAGAATACCTCTTATATGTTTGTCACCGGGCCGAACGTGGTGAAGACCGTAACCCATGAGATCGTCAGTTCTGAGGCCTTGGGCGGATCCCAGACCCATGCATCAAAATCTGGAGTTACCCATTTTACCTGCCCCAATGAGATCGACTGCCTGAACGGAATTAAACGGCTGCTCAGTTATATACCACAAAACTGTGAAGAAGAAGCCCCTATGCTGGCCTTTACAGAAAGTATAGGGCTGGTAGAAGCCCTGAAACATATTATTCCGGCATCTCCCAACCAGCCTTATGATATCAGAGAGGTCATCGGCCATACCATCGATGCAGATAGCTTCTATGAAGTGCATGCGGCCTTTGCAGAGAATATGGTGACCGGCTTTGCCAGGCTTGGAGGCCGGAGCATAGGGATTGTAGCCAACCAGCCAGCCTATATGGCAGGGGTACTTGATATTAAAGCATCCGTAAAAGCAGCCCGGTTTGTACGGTTCTGCGACTGCTTTAACATCCCATTGCTTGTTTTTGAAGATGTTCCTGGCTTTTTGCCGGGTACTGACCAGGAATGGAATGCCATCATTACCAACGGAGCTAAACTCCTCTATGCATTCAGTGAGGCTACCGTACCGCGCATCACTGTCATTACCCGCAAAGCTTACGGGGGCGCTTACGATGTGATGAATTCCAAGCATATCGGTGCTGATATGAACTATGCCTGGCCGATGGCCGAAATTGCGGTCATGGGTGCCCGGGGAGCTGCTGAAATCATATTCAGGAAAGAAATCCAGGAAGCTGAAGATCCGGGTGAAAAATGGTTGGAAAAGGAAAAACTTTATTCAGGCATCTTTGCTAATCCTTACAGGGCTGCCGAGCGCGGTTTTATTGACGAGGTGATCCTGCCTGAAGAGACCCGGATGAAGCTTATCCATGCATTTAAAATGCTGGAAAACAAGGTCGTTCACAATCCCAGAAAAAAACATGGAAATATCCCTTTATGATCTTTCCTTTTAGAAGATAACAATTAATAAAAACAACTATGTCAGAAGAAGAGCCGAAAAAAACAGACGCAAAACACATTAAGATTGTCAACGAAAAATCAATAGAATTTTTCGAAAAATATATCAACAACCCTTCCCCTACAGGTTTTGAATACAAGGGTCAGGAAATCTGGCTGGAATATCTAAAGCCATATATTGATGAATATTTTGTAGATAATTACGGCACAGCCGTTGGTGTGATCAACCCAAAGGCTGAATATAAAGTGGTGATTGAAGCACATGCCGATGAAATTTCATGGTTCGTCAATTATATTACCAAAGATGGTCTGATCTATGTGATCCGCAACGGTGGTTCTGACCATCAGATAGCTCCATCCAAACGGGTGATCATCCACGGTGACAAGGGACCTGTAACAGCAGTTTTCGGCTGGCCGGCCATTCATACAAGAAGCGGAGACAAGGAAGAAGCCCCTACCATGAAGAATATCTTTCTGGATTGCGGCTGCACCACAAAAGAAGAGATCGAAGCATTGGGTGTACATGTAGGATGTGTAATTACCTATGAGGATCCATTCATTATTCTCAATGACCGCTATTATGTAGGTCGTGCCATGGACAACCGTGCCGGCGGCTTTATGATCGCCGAGGTGGCAAGGATGCTGAAAGAAAATAAAAAGGTGCTTCCGTTCGGCCTGTACATTGTAAATGCAGTGCAGGAAGAGATTGGTCTGCGTGGAGCGGAGATGATCGCTCACCGCATCAAGCCCAATGTGGCCATTGTCACCGATGTGACACATGATACACAGACACCTATGATCAACAAGATCACACAAGGCGATCTGTTCTGCGGTAAAGGCCCTGTAATCTCCTATGCCCCTGCGGTACATAATAACCTGAACAAGGTGCTTATCCAGGCAGCAGAGAACAATGGTATTCCTTTCCAGCGCCAGGCCTCGTCACGTTCAACAGGTACTGATACTGATGCTTTTGCCTACTCAAATGACGGAGTGGTCTCGGCATTGATCTCCCTGCCCCTGCGCTATATGCATACAACTGTAGAAATGGTGCATATGGAAGATGTGGATAATGTGATCCGCCTGATCTATGAATCCCTGTTGCTGATCGAAGCAGGTCAGGACTTCAGATATATCAAATAAATTTCTTTAATTGCCTGAAAGGCCCGTTACCTAATGGTAAAGGGCCTTTTTTGTAACTGATAAATAACATTTATAACTGAAACTTCTCATTCAGAACTGTTGCGTTTGTACGACTTTTGTAAATAGGTCTGGATAAAAAAGCGATATGAACTGGTTAGGAGGAAGAGAAAGTGATAATGTAGACGAACTCGGCTCAGGTGGAGGAGGTGGAATGGGAGGTGGCTTCAAGCTTGGAGGCGGCCTTACCATTCTTGCTATCATCATTTCTCTGATCTTTGGAAAGAACCCGATGCAGCTTCTGAATCAGGTGCAGGGTGGCGATACCAACCCACAGACCTCAGCGCAGGGAGTGCCTCTGCGAGATACAGTAAACGAAGACCGGCAGCATAAATTTGTACACGTGGTACTCGCGCAGACCGAAGACGTCTGGGATAGTGTATTCCGAAGCATGGGCAAGAACTATACAAAGCCCCGTCTTGAACTCTTCGAAGGTCAGGTAGCTTCGGGTTGCGGAACTGCATCTTCTTCATCAGGTCCTTTTTATTGCCCCGGAGATACGAAGGTTTACCTTGACCTTGCATTTTTTCAGGAACTGAGAAGCAGGTTCCAGGCTCCCGGTGAACTCGCTGAAGCCTATGTGATAGCCCATGAAGTAGGCCATCATGTACAGAACCTGTTGGGAATCTCACAGCGCATGGAAACTATGAGAGGCAAACTGAGTGAAAAAGACTATAATAAACTTTCGGTGAACCTGGAATTACAAGCCGATTTTCTGGCCGGGGTCTTTATTCATTATGACCAGCAAATGCATAATGTATTGCAGGCAGGTGATCTGGAATCTGCACTGAATGCGGCACATGCAGTCGGAGATGATAATTTGCAGAAGCAGACACAGGGAACAGTGGTGCCTGATGCCTTTACACATGGAAGTTCAGCCCAGCGGATGTTCTGGTTTAAAAAAGGGTTTGACACCGGGGATCTGAAGCAGGGAGATACTTTCGGAGATCATTCGATCTGATAATTACTGAATCGTTGATTCCCATATCCTGACGGGTTCAACCAAGAGCATAGAATCGCTCTTATCAGTCTGAGGGCCCTGAATTCAGTTGGAAGCATACTGATTCTGCCCGTTCTTTTTCAATACCTGCAGACTTACACGAGCAAGCCCACGGCCTACAATATGGATCTTTGATGCGGCTGTATGAGAAAGGTCAATAAGCCTTTTTGAATTCTGCGGTAAACGGTCATTGATCCTGACAATCACTGACCTGTTGCTTGCAAGGTCGGTGACCCTGACAAGGGTACCCATAGGGAGATATTTATGAGCAGCAGTAAGCTTTTTTTCAGAGTAATGTTCCCCGTTAAAAGTGCGTAACCCTCTTAAGGAATTGTTGTAAAAACTTGCCAGGCCATAGAGCATTTCCCTAAACCTTGACTTATGAGAGGGCGTTGGATTTTCAGTCGCACTAATCTGAAATGACAGACCCGAAACCATTAAAATGACAAGAAATCTTTTTGCTAAAACTCTTTTCATAGCGGTAAATATATACATTTCAGATAGAAAAGAGAGTTCTTGTGTAACAAAACCATATAGCAACACACTGATTATCTGATGAAATGCCGGTCAACCATCCTGAGAACCCGTTTATTACACCTAAAAAAAAATTAGGCTTTTTAGTTAAATATGTCTTTTCCCACCGCAAAGTTTATGAGTTCATAGGCTGCAATGCGGTTTAGCTGCAGGGAATTTGACTGCAATACATTCTGTTTGAAACTATCATAATAATCGAGAAATTCCAGCAGTCCTATATTGCGCTTCTGGTAATTCTTGAGTACCTCCTGCACCAGAACGCTGTAATTGCGCGCAAATGAAGGATCAAAGCTCCGTGCCATCTTTTCATTCAGAAGGGCTGAATTATACGCTTTATATACATCACCCTGCACCACTTTCTGCTGGTTCATGAACTGGGCTTCATTATTTTTAATGTTAAACCTTGCATTGCGGATATTTCCCTGATTTCTGTTGAATAAGGGAAGATCAATGCCGAGTGTCAGCAGGCGACTATTGGGCACATAACTGCCGTTCCTGTCAA
>JAYWCR010000168.1:0-14542 GCA_043780395.1 Sphingobacteriales bacterium | reverse complement strand
AGCTCCCCGACCGTTCCGATGATCTGGCGGTTTCCAGGGTTCTGTGTAAACAGCTGGGCTACGCCTTCTTCTGTAAGCTGGCGGATGCCTTTATCAAGTTGTTTTGCCCTGAAAGGATCCCTGTTTTCAAGCTGCTTGAAAATTTCCGGAGAAAAGCTTGGGATGCCCTTAAAATGAAGGTTTTCTCCTTCAGTAAGGGTGTCACCTATTTTAAAGTTACCGCCGTCATAAAGGCCGAGTACATCACCCGGATATGCAGTGTCTACAAGGTTCTTTTCGTTACCGATAAAGTCAACCGGATTGGTGAACTTGAATTTCTTTTGCTGGCGTGTATGGAAATAGAATTTATTGCGCTCGAATGTTCCTGAACAGATCCTGAAAAAGGCGATCCGGTCACGGTGTTTAGGGTCCATGTTAGCATGGATCTTAAATACAAAACCCGTCAATGGCTTTTCAGCCGCTTTAATGGTACGTTCAATTGTTTCACGCTCATCAGGGCTCGGGGCTATTTCAACAAAAGTGTCGAGCAATTCCCTGACCCCGAAATTATTGATCGCACTTCCAAAAAATACAGGGGCAAGCAACCCGTCGCGATACAGGCCGGTATCAAAGTTATCATAACCAACACTGACAAGCTCCAGTTCCTGCTTTAGTTTTTCAATAGCAGGGAGTGGCAGGTGCTCGGCAAGGGCCGGGTCTTCAAGGTCATTGATTTTGATGATCGATTCGGCTACCTTCTTCTTATCCGGTTCGAACAGGTTAAGCTCATTCAGGTATTTGTTATATACACCCTTCAGGGTATACCCCTGACCAATTGGCCATGAAAGAGGACATAAACTGATATTTAGTTTTAATTCAAGTTCATCCAGCAGGTCAAAGGGATCACGGCCTTCACGGTCCATCTTATTGATGAAGATCATGACCGGTGTATTGCGCATCCGGCAAACATTCATCAGTTTTTCAGTCTGCTCTTCAACACCCTTGACACTGTCAACGACAAGAATCACGCTGTCTACAGCCGAAAGAGTGCGGTAGGTATCTTCAGCAAAGTCTTTGTGGCCGGGGGTGTCCAGAATATTTACTCTTTTATCCTTATACTCAAAGGCCATCACCGAAGTACTTACAGAAATCCCGCGCTGCTTTTCAATTTCCATGAAATCGGAAGTGATCGACTGGGCACCCTTATTCCGCTTGACTGTAGCTGCTGCATTAATGGCACCGCCGAAAAGAAGAAATTTTTCTGTTAAAGTAGATTTGCCCGCATCGGGGTGACTAATAATGGCGAAGGTCTTTCTGCGCGCAATCTCGGAATTCAGGTCCATAATCTGGTTTTTACCGGCATATATCCTTACTGATAAAGTTTTGGAATACCGTTCCAGGTTTATGCAATGCATGGATCCTGATGCCGGCAAGCGGGGCTCTTTGTGAATCTGCAAAGCTACCTTAAAAATCGGAAGGGTGCAAGAAACGCATTAAATCTGCCGTGATGTATGCTTAAACAGGATCGTCTGCATCGGTAATTCTGTTACAGGGATTAACCTGCTAATTCTATGAGTGTTAAACCGAAAAAAAATCTTGTTTTGTTGAAAACTTTTGTGGTAAATTGTGGTAAAAGGTGGAGATAATCTCTACTTTTACGGACCATTAGTAGGAAGTCTAGTCAATGTCACAGCTGTTAGGTGAATTCGAGTGTCGTCTTGATCCGAAGGGGAGGTTAATGATCCCCGCCGGTCTCAAGAAACAACTGCCTCCTGAATCAGAAGATAAACTGGTGATTAACAGGGGGTTTGAAAAGTGCCTGATGCTTTTTCCGTTAACTGACTGGCAAAAAGAAACTGAGAAGGTAAACCTTCTGAATGTGTATAATAAGAAGAACCGTGATTTTATAAGGTATTTCTACCGCGGAGCTACGGAACTGGTCATGGATTCGACCAACCGTATCCTGCTTCCAAAAACCTTACTTGAATATGCGGGGATTGAAAAGGATCTGATCTTATCGGCCTTTGGCCCCAGAATAGAGATCTGGTCAAAGCAAGCCTATGAGCAGATGCTGAT
The DNA here is from genome assembly GCA_043780395.1 of Sphingobacteriales bacterium. Classification (GTDB taxonomy): domain Bacteria; phylum Bacteroidota; class Bacteroidia; order Sphingobacteriales; family Sphingobacteriaceae; genus JANLVJ01. The sequence goes on along the minus strand of JAYWCR010000168.1, from coordinate 12,487 downwards.
GAATGAGCCCGGTGATTTTTCTGACCTGGCAGAAGAAGTAATGGGTGATCAATTTTTAGAGAAAAACCCAAATGACGTATCATAACCCTGTAATGCTGAATGAATCTGTGGATGCCCTCCGGCTTAAAGAAGGTGGGGTGTATGCAGATGTAACGTTCGGTGGTGGCGGGCATTCACGTGAAATATTAAAAAGACTTGTAAATGGTAAACTGATTGCTTTTGATCAGGATACAGATGCCCAGGCGCATATGATCGATGATCCGAGGTTCATCTTTGCTGCAGCCAATTTCAGGTACCTGAAAAATTATTGCCGCCTGCACAAGATCACCGGACTGGATGGGATTCTTGCCGATCTGGGCGTTTCATCGCACCAGTTTGATGAGGCAGGCCGTGGTTTTTCGACCCGTTTTGATGCAGATCTGGATATGCGCATGGATCAGGAACAGGAACTTAAAGCAGCTCATGTGCTGAATACCTATTCTGCTGCGGATCTGCAGGAAATGTTCAGCCGCTATGGGGAGATTACGAATGCGGCAAGTCTGGCATCCAAGATCATCATCGGACGTCTGCAGGAGCCGATACTCGGTACACAGCAGTTCAAGGATCTGATCAGGCCCCTGGTTAAAAGAGGCAAGGAAAATCAATACCATGCACAGGTATTCCAGGCATTGCGGATCGAAGTGAACCAGGAACTGACGGTGCTTGAGGAACTATTGCTTCAGAGCCAGGAAATGCTGGTTCCAGGAGGGCGTCTGGTAGTGATTTCATACCATTCACTAGAAGACAGGCTTATTAAGAATTTTATAAATAAGGGAAAGTTTAAGGGGGAAGCAGAAAAGGATATTTTCGGAAATGAACTGAAGCCTTTTGATGCCGTGTTCAGAAAGGCGATGGTTCCGTCGGCTGAAGAACTTGCATTGAACAACAGGTCAAGGAGTGCAAAATTGAGAGCGGGTGAGAAGCGTTAATCAGGAAAGTACGCAAAACAGGAAGAGAGAAATGGAAGAAGAAATTCCGTTTCCCAAACCTCGTGAGCCTGTCAGAAATTCCAGGCGCTCATTGCTCAGGCTTTTGTTTTCAACCGACCTCTTACCAACGGAGAAGGCCCTGGCCTTTGTTCCGTATTTTTTGTTTTTAGGCTTTCTGGGTATGATCTACATATCCAACAGGCTGAATTCAGAAAAGAACAGCCGGGCTGTCATCCAGCTTGGCAAACAGATTAAAGAATTGAAATGGGATTATATGAGTACCAAGGCCCAGCTGATGTATCAGAGCAAGCAATCTGAAGTATCTGTAAGGGCATTAAAATATGGAATTAAAGAAGCAGTGGAGCCACCGCGTAAAATAATGGTAAGACAGTAATGAATATCCGTACCGATATATTATGGAGGGTGTACCTGGTCTATGCGATCATTTTCGTCTGTGCCTTTGGCGTAGTATGGAAGCTATGCCGGATCCAGATCGTGGACGGCAAGAAATGGACGGCTATGTCTGATAGTCTGTCTACCCGCTATATGAATATTGCAGCAAACCGTGGTAATATCTATTCAGATGACGGCAGTCTGCTGGCAACTTCTCTCCCTGAATATGAACTCAGGCTGGATGCAGATGTGCTGGGTGATGATGAAGACCTGTTCCATGAAAAAGTTGATTCTCTTTCCAGCTGCCTTTCAGGGCTTTTTCACGATCGCAGCCCTGGTGAGTATAAGCGGATGCTGGGCCGGGCAGTGCATAACAGAGAACGGTATTTTCTTCTGATGAACAAGGTTTCATACGGGAAACTTAAGCTGATCAAACACTTTCCCATTTTCAATCAGGGTCAGTATAAGAGCGGGCTTATAGCCATTCAGCTGAATAAACGTATCAAGCCATTTGGTGACCTTGCACAACGGACCATAGGCTATTATAACAAGACAGTGCAACCTGTAGGCCTCGAAGGAGCTTACCGCAATTTTCTTGCCGGCAAGGATGGCAAGCAGCTTGTCGAGCGGGTTACGGGAGGCATCTGGCTACCTTTGCATGACGAGGCAGAGATCACTCCTGAAGATGGTTCTGATGTGCTTTCTACGATCAATGTCAATATTCAGGATGTAGCCCAGAATTCTCTCTATAAATATATGTCTATCCACAATGCTGAACATGGATGTGTGGTAGTGATGGAAGTAAAGACAGGGGAAATAAAAGCAATAGCCAACCTCACCCGTACAGCACCAGGCAAGTACGAAGAGAAATACAATTATGCATTCGGTGAGGCTGCAGAACCAGGTTCCACGTTTAAGCTGGCATCTTATATGGTAGCCCTGGATGACCATAAACTGGATACAGGCACGCTGGTCAATGTGAAGGGTGGAATTACGGTACTCTATAAAAAAACGATTCGTGATGCCGAGGCCGGTGATCATATACTGACTGTAAAACAGGCTTTTGAAAAATCATCCAATGTGGCTGTGGCAACCCTGATCAATGATGCCTATAAGAATAATCCGGCCCGGTTCACTGACGGGCTTCTGCGTCTCGGACTTAACCAGCGACTTGGTCTGCAGATACCCGGTGAGGCAAGGCCAAGAATCAAAACCCCGAAAAGCGCTGACTGGTCAAAACTTTCCCTGCCTCAGATGGCCTATGGCTATGAGCTCGTACTCAGCCCCCTGCAAATGTTAACATTCTATAATGGAGTAGCTAATGGCGGAAAAATTATTGCTCCTCTTTTTGTAAAAGAAATAGACCGGTTAGGCAAGCCTTTACAGCAGTTCAGCCCCCGGGTTATCAATGCTGAAATGTGTACCTCTGCCACGCTCCAGAAGGTGCGTAAAATGCTTGAAGGTGTCGTACTTGAGGGCACTGCTAAAAGCATGCACAATCCGCTGTATTCTATTGCAGGAAAAACAGGCACAGCACAGATTGCACAGGGATCGGCGGGTTATAATGTAGGTGGTGTAAAATATCAGAGCTCTTTCTGCGGGTATTTTCCGGCTGATCATCCACGTTACAGCATGATCATCGTCATGAACAACCCTACAGGAGGTCTATATTATGCGGCCGCAGTAGCAGGACCTGTATTTCTGGACATTGCAACTAAAATTTATTCAACCCGGCTGGATATGCATGATGCATATGCTGTTGTAGACAAAAAATAATGCCGGTATTAAAAGATATACTCTATAAAGTGGCCCTGAACGCTGTCAAAGGTGATACAGGGATTGCTATAAGCTCTATTGAATTCGATTCACGCAAAGTTCAGCCAGGTTCAGTCTTTGTGGCCTTGCATGGTGAGATCAGCAACGGGCATGACTTTATCACAAGGGCCATTGCCTCCGGAGCTTCAGCCATTGTTTGTGAGCAGTTACCCGACGAGCAGACATCTGGTATTACCTGGTTACAGACAGCGGACAGTCATCTGGCCCTTGGCATGATGGCTTCCAATTTCTTTGAGCATCCATCAGCAAGGTTGAAACTTGTGGGTATTACAGGTACAAACGGCAAAACAACCTGCGCCACCCTCTTATACAAGCTTTTTACCGAACTGGGCTTTACCTGCGGGCTTATTTCAACCATTGAGAACCTTATTGACGGAAGGGTACTGAAGGCTGATTATACTACGCCTGATTCTATAGCCCTGAACATGCTGCTCGGACAGATGGCAGACGAAGGCTGTGAATATTGTTTTATGGAGGTGAGCTCCCATAGTATCGTGCAGCAGCGGATTGCCGGGCTTCAGTTTGCAGGTGGGGTATTTACCAATATTACCCATGATCACCTTGACTTTCATAAAACCTTTGACAGTTATATAAAGGCTAAAAAAGCATTTTTTGACCAGCTTGACAGAAATGCATTTGCCCTTGTCAATGGCGATGACCGCAATGGGGCTGTGATGGTACAGAATTCGTCAGCGCATAAAAAGACCTATGCCATGAACAAGATGGCCGACTTTAAAGGCCGCCTTATTGAAAATCAGTTCAGTGGCATGCTGCTGAATATCGATGAACTTGAAGTATGGTTCAGGCTTATCGGTCTTTTCAATGCCTATAACATTCTGGCAGTCTACGGTACGGCAATGCTTCTGGAACAGGATAAATTAAGGGTACTTACTATACTGAGCCGCCTGACAGGGGCTCAGGGCAGGTTTGAATATATAAACGGACCTCATCAGATCACAGGAATTGTAGATTATGCCCATACGCCTGATGCCCTGATCAATGTGCTCAATACGATCCGTGACCTTCGTAAGGGGTCTGAAAAGATCATTACTGTGATCGGCTGTGGGGGCGACCGGGACAGAACCAAGAGACCTGAAATGGCAAGGGCTGCTTCAGAACTGAGTGACCGGGTGATCTTTACTTCAGACAATCCGCGTACTGAAGACCCTGACATGATTCTACAGGAAATGCAGGCAGGTCTTGGTATAACCCAGCAGCGAAAAGCATTGATTATAGCTGACCGTCGGTCTGCCATCCGCACGGCATGTCAGCTGGCTGATGCGGGTGATATAATTTTACTTGCCGGCAAGGGCCATGAACCTTACCAGGAAATTAACGGGGTGCGCTATCCTTTTGACGACCGCAACGAACTTTCAATTGAATTTAATAATCTCGAAAACTGATGTTATACTATCTGTTTAGTTTTCTTGATAAGCATTCGCATCTGCCTGGAGCCGGGGTTTTCCAGTATATCTCGTTCCGTACGTCAATGGCTGTCATTACATCCCTGCTCATTACGATGGTTTTTGGGAAAGGGCTGATCGATTACCTGCGCCGCAAACAGGTAGGTGAAACCGTGCGTGATCTTGGCCTGGAAGGCCAGAGCCAGAAACAGGGGACTCCTACCATGGGGGGGCTGATCATTTTAGGGGCTATCCTTATTCCTACGCTCCTTTTTGCAAAGCTCGATAATATCTATATTATTCTGATGGTGGTCAGCACCGTATGGCTTGGAACCATTGGTTTTATTGATGATTATATCAAGGTGTTTAAAAAAGATAAAGAGGGTCTCAGGGCCAGCTTCAAGGTGCTGGGGCAGGTAGGGCTGGGTCTGATAGTCGGCTATACCATGTATTTCAATACGGATATTGTTGTCAGAGAAAAAAAGATCTATACCGGATCACTTGCCCAGTCACATGAGAATTTTGACCAGCGCCGTCTTGCTATCCGCAGCCATTTTACAGAAGAAATGCATTCTACAAAGACCAATGTTCCGTTTTATAAGAACAATGAATTTGACTATGCAAATCTGCTGAAATGGATAGGACCCGGGTACAGGGATTATGCATTCTGGACCTTCATTCCAATAGTGATCTTTATTATTGTCTTTATTTCCAACGGGGCCAATCTTACCGATGGTATTGATGGCCTGGCAACAGGCACTTCGGCCATTATCGGGGCTACGCTGGGTATTCTTGCCTATCTCTCGGGGAACCTGGTCTTCTCAGATTACCTGAATATCATGTATATCCCCAACTCAGGGGAGCTGGTCATCTTTGCAGGAGCTTTTCTGGGGGCTACCGTAGGGTTTTTATGGTATAATTCATATCCGGCCCAGGTATTCATGGGTGATACCGGAAGTCTTGCCATCGGGGGTATCATCGCCGCCTTTGCCATTATTATCCGTAAAGAATTATTGATTCCTGTGCTCTGCGGAATCTTCCTGGTGGAAAATGCCTCTGTGATTCTGCAGGTAGGCTGGTTTAAATATACACGCAAAAAAACAGGAACAGGGCAGCGTATATTCCTTATGTCACCCCTGCATCATCATTTCCAGAAAAAAGGATATCATGAATCCAAGATCGTTACCCGGTTCTGGATCGTGGGAATTATGCTTGCCATCATCACTATTGTAACCCTTAAACTTCAATAGAGATGGCAGAAAAGATCGTTATTCTGGGGGGAGGTGAAAGTGGAACAGGTGCTGCCATTCTGGCTAAAAAGCAGGGTTTTGAGGTATTTCTTTCTGACAGTGGAATGATGTCCGAAAAGTATCGTACCCTTTTGAATGAGTACGGAATTGAGTTTGAAGAAGGCTTCCATACTGAAGAACACATTCTGGAGGCTGATGAAGTGATAAAAAGCCCGGGGATACCCCAGACCGCCGACCTTATTGTGAAGCTCCGCCAGAAGGGAATTCCAGTGATCGGAGAGCTGGAGTTTGCAAGAAGATATACAAAAGCACATATCACAGCCATCACAGGCAGCAATGGCAAAACGACTACTTCACTTCTTACCTACCATATTCTTAAGAATGGGGGCCTGAATGTGGGTCTTGCCGGCAATATAGGCAGGAGCTTTGCCATGCAGGTGGCTACAGAAAATTTTGATCATTATGTACTGGAGGTAAGCAGCTTCCAGCTTGATGATATGTATGAGTTCCGTGCTGATACAGCTGTACTTTTAAATATAACGCCTGATCATCTTGACCGGTATGACTATCAGATGCAGAACTATGCGGATTCTAAATTCAGGATCATCCGCAACCAGCTTCCTACTGATGCTTTTATCTATTGTAATGATGATGAGGAAACCATGAATGCATTGCCGGCAAAAAATATACAAGCAAGAATATACCCCTTTTCCATAAAAAACAAACTAACCAGGGGAGCCTGGATTGAAGACGAAAAATTAATTATTAATCTTTTTAAGGAAAATTTTAATATGTCTATTTCAGAACTTGCCTTGCAGGGCAAACATAACCTTTATAATTCTATGGCTTCCGGTATCGCCTCACGTGTACTGGATATGCGCAATGAGATCATCCGTCAGAGTATGAGTGATTTTAAGAATATTGAACACCGGCTTGAATATGTATCAACCGTACAGGGTATTGACTTTATAAATGATTCTAAGGCAACAAATATAAACTCTGTCTGGTATGCCCTTGAAAGTATGAATGCTCCGGTGATCTGGATCGTTGGCGGAGTAGACAAGGGGAACGACTATGCCATGCTTTCGGCCCTTGTGAGCCAGAAGGTAAAGGGTATAATCTGTCTTGGGAAAGATAATAAAAGAATCCACGAAGCTTTCGAGGGAAGTGTAGAACTCATTGTCAATGCCTTTTCGGCGGTAGAGGCAGTAACCCTGGCCTATCATATGGGAAAAAAGGGAGATACGGTTCTTCTCTCACCTGCATGTGCAAGCTTCGACCTTTTTAAGAATTATGAAGACCGCGGTAATCAGTTTAAAGCCGCAGTGAAAGAACTATAATGAGAAGAATTAACCTATGAATTGGATCTTATCCCGGGTAAAAGGAGACATCTGGATCTGGATGATCGTATTTACGCTGTCTGTGTTCTCTGTGTTGGCTGTGTACAGCTCGACAGGGGCCCTGGCATACCAGAAATACGACGGCAATACAACTCTGCTCTTAGGAAAACACCTGATGATGGTCGTGGCAGGCCTTGTACTTATGTACCTGGCCCACCGGATCAATTACCGGTATTATTCGGCCATAGCGACCGTCATGCTGGTGATATCCATTCCATTATTGATATATACCCTTAAGTTTGGAGCCTCCATTAACCAGGCAAGCCGCTGGATCACCATTCCTTTGATCAAGCAGACCTTCCAGACCTCTGATCTTGCCAAGCTTTCCCTGATCATGTTCCTTGCCAGGGAGCTTACCCGCAGGCAGGAGCGGATAAAGGATTTTAAAAAGGGCTTTCTTCCCATTTTTGCAGCCGTGATCATCATCTTCGGTCTGATTGCCCCGGCAAATCTTTCCACCGCTTTAATGCTTTTTGGTACCAGTATCCTTATTCTGTTGATTGGAAGGGTTAGTGCCAGGCAGATAGCTCTGGTTTCAGTGGCCGGCCTGATCGTTCTTGCAGGCATCGTTACTTTAGGCCCACGCCGTGAAACATATAAATCAAGGATGGAAGCATTTATCCATCCTGAAAAATCGGACCCTGATAAGGCCTATCAGGCCAATCATGCACAGATGGCTATTGCCACGGGCGGCTGGCATGGAAAAGGACCAGGAGGAAGTACTGAACGTAACTTCCTGCCTCAGGCCTATTCAGATTTTATCTTTGCCATTATCGTAGAAGAATATGGAATTTTTGCAGGCTTCTTTCTGATCTTCCTGTATATGTTTTTGCTTTTCCGCTGTGTGAAGATCATTACCAGCAGCCCTAAAGCATTCGGTGCCTTGCTGGCAACGGGCCTGAGCTTTAGCCTGGTGATCCAGGCGTTTGCCAATATGGCCGTAGCCACGCATCTGCTGCCTGTGACAGGGGTACCTCTTCCCCTGGTCAGTATGGGAGGTACATCCATTTTGTTTACCAGTTTTGCTTTCGGAATTATTTTAAGTGTAAGCCGTGATATTGAAGAATCAAAGAAAGGAGCGAAACTTGAAACCGACTGAAACCAGGATCATCATCAGCGGAGGAGGTACGGGCGGCCATCTCTTTCCGGCCCTGGCAATTGCTGAGGCGCTGGTAAAACTTGAGCCTGCGGTAAACCTGCTCTTTGTAGGCGCTCTGGGTAAAATTGAAATGAACAAGGTTCCTGCAGCAGGGTACAGGATCATAGGCCTCGATATACGCGGTCTGCAACGTTCCCTTTCATGGCAGAACCTTTATTTTCCGGTCAGGCTTCTGAAAAGTCTGTTCAAATCGAGGTCGATCCTGAAGAAATTCAAGCCCCAGGCCGTGGTGGGTGTAGGTGGCTATGCATCGGGGCCTGTATTGTTTATGGCTGAAAAATTAAAAGTGCCAAGCCTGATCCAGGAACAGAATTCTTTTCCCGGCATCACCAATAAGCTCCTTGCCCATGGTGCTGCCAGGATCTGTGTAGCCTATGGGGGTATGGAAAAGTTTTTTCCAAAACCCAAACTTATACTCACAGGTAATCCTGTCCGCAGCACGATCGTAGAACAAAAAGGCTCAAGAGATCAGGCGCTTGCAGCCCTGGGGCTGCGTAATGACCAGCCTGTACTGCTGGTTTTGGGTGGCAGCCTGGGCGCACGTACCCTGAATGATTGTTTTTTTGAAGCCTTGCCGCGCCTTGCCGGGGCAGGCATCCAGCTTATCTGGCAAACAGGGAGCCGCTATTATGCAGATCTGACCGCCAAAGCGGGGGTATTGCCAGCCGGTATCTTCATGGTTGAGTTTATCACAGATATGGATCAGGCCTACGCGGCTGCAGATCTTATCATCAGCAGGGCTGGAGCAGGGACTATCTCTGAACTTGCCTGGGCGGGGAAACCGGTCATCCTGGTGCCTTCACCCAATGTGGCTGAAGATCATCAGACACGCAATGCCCAGGCTCTGGTTAAAACCGGAGCAGCCCTGATGGTCACTGATGCCCAGGCTCCGGCCATGCTGGTCTCACAGGCAATGGAGCTGATAGACGATGCAGTGGCATGTACTGCCCTTGGTAAAAATATTAGCCTTCATGCCTATCCGGATGCAGCCCTGAAAATTGCAAAAGAAATATTAGTTCTGGTGAACACTTATAAACTAAGCCATGAAGCCTGAACTTATTAAAAAAGTATATTTTATTGGGATTGGTGGCATCGGGATGAGTGCGATCGCACGTTTTTTTAAGGCCAGGGGCTGTGAAGTGGCAGGTTATGATAAAAGCCCTACAGCCTTAACCAGTCAGCTGATCAATGAGGGAATTGAAATAAGCTTCACAGATCTTGCTGCTGAGATTCCTGCACATTTCCACAAGCCTTCTGATGACCTCCTGGTTGTGTATACGCCCAGCGTTCCCCTCACTTCAGGGGTAAGGAATTTCTTCATGGAAGCTGGCTTTAAGCTGTACAAGCGGGCCCAGGTGCTGGGCTTGCTGAGCCAGAATCATTCGGTGCTTGCGGTGGCCGGTACCCATGGAAAAACTACCACAACGGCCATGCTCGCCCATATCTTAAAATCTGCAGGGATTGATGTTTCTGCTTTTCTGGGAGGTATTACGGTAAATTATAATACAAACTTTATTGCAGGCAATTCGGAATGGGTAGTGGTAGAGGCCGATGAATATGACCGCTCTTTCCTTACCTTATTTCCCTATGCAGCAGCCATCACTTCTATGGATGCAGATCACCTTGATATTTACGGTGATCTGGAACATATGAATGAGTCATATAATCTTTTTGCCTCCCAGGTAAGGAAAGATGGAGTTCTGATTGCGCATGCAGGTTTACCATTAAGCAGTTCCTTTGGCAGTTATTCAGCTACAGGTACTGCTGATATCAGGGCTACCGGTATTGAAGTACGTCATGGGTCATTTTATTTCAATTATGAGCAGGGCGATATCCGCATCAATTCCATTCAAATGCAATGCCCGGGTCTTCATAATATCGAGAATGCGCTTGCTGCCGTACGGCTTGCCTTTACTACCGGCCTTTCGGGCACCCAGATCAAATCTGGCCTGGAAAGCTTCAGGGGAGTAAAACGCCGTTTTGAATATATTTTAAATACAGCCTATACCTTCATTGATGACTATGCACATCATCATGAAGAATTAAAAGCCCTGATTGCAACAGTCAGGCAGCTTTATCCGGGCAGGTTACTGACCCTTATTTTTCAGCCCCATTTATACAGCCGTACCCGTGATTTCTATAAAGAAATGGCTGCGGTGTTAAGCGGGGTAGATGAACTCATTCTGCTTGATATTTATCCGGCCAGAGAAGAGCCTATAGAAGGTATAAGTTCAGCACTGATTCTGAATGCTGCCACTTGCCCTCGAAAATACCTGCTTACAAAGGAAGCTCTGCTTGCCCATATTGAACAAAAAGGTCCACGTTTACTGGTCACCGCTGGAGCCGGTGATATAGACAGCCTCCTTGAGCCGTTAAGGCAGGTCCTTGAATCATCTGAAAGGGGGGCTTATGGACAAAATTAACTGGAAAAAGGTACGGCGCATTGCAGGCTGGGTCTTTACGCTCTCGGCCCTGGTGCTGATCCTTGCTTTTGCCACGGGCCGCCAGAAAGACATGAACTGTAAAAGTATTCAGATCACCATGCTTGACAGTGAACGGTTTACCTCCCGTCAGCAGATTGCAGCTACCTTAAATGCGCATCATCTGATCAATACAAAGATCAATATGCTCGAAATTGAGAGTTTGCAGAATGAATTCAGAAAAAATCCATTTATCAGTCAGGCGACTCTTTCTGTTGACCTGAGTGGAATACTTACGGTGAAGATTGCTCAGAAACATCCCTTTATACTGGTGGTCAATGAGAAAGGGCAGCGTTTCTTTATAGACAGGCTTGGTATGAAAATGCCTTTTGCCAACCATGATACCAGTCGTTTTTTTAAGGTTTCAGGTAAGATCGGCGAAGGTTTCAGTCTGGTAGATACCTTGCATTCGGCAAGCCTGAAAGGTGTCTTTTTTCTTGGATCATACCTTGACAGAAACGCTTCATTAAAGAAGAGATACAAAAATCTTTTCATTGACCAGCAGAATGAACTTGAGATACTTCCTGATACAGGGCCTGTATTCCTGCTGGGCGATACGTCTGCCCTTGATGAAAAATTTACAAAACTTGATCTTATGTATTCGACTGTTTTCCCCCGCGAAGGCATGGATAAATACAGCTGCATTAACCTGAAATACACAGACCAGATGGTTTGTATGCGCAAAGGTGAACCTGCAGATTCTTTGAACGGATCAAAAAATATGCAGCCGGTTTCAACAACTTCTGCTAATCATATACATACTACAAAAACTTTAAAGCCGCTATAAAAATGGAAAGTAAGGAACTTATCGTTGGTCTTGATATAGGCACTACCAAAATTTGTGCGATCGTAGGCAGCAGAAATGAACACGGTAAAATTGAGATTCTTGGACTTGGGAAGGCTGAATCCGCGGGAGTAACCCGAGGGGTGGTTTCAAATATTGAAAAAACGGTACAGGGTATTCTTGAAGCTGTCAGCCAGGCCTCAGAACAGTCAAACTGTGAAATACGCTGTGTATACGTAGGCATTGCTGGGCAGCATATTAAAAGCCTGCAGCATGGCGGTATCCTGGTACGTGAAAATACTACAGATGAAATAAGCCGCAAAGACATTGACAAGCTTGTTGAAGATATGCACCGGCTGGTCATGCCGCCAGGTGAGAAGATCATTCATGTGCTGCCCCAGGAATTTAAGGTTGATAATGAGCCCGGAATAAAGGATCCGGTAGGAATGGCAGGCGTAAGGCTTGAAGCAAACTTTCATATCATTACCGGTCAGATTACTGCTGCCCAGAACATTTATAAATGTGTGAAGAAAGCAGGCCTGGATACTGATGGCCTTATTCTGGAACCCCTGGCATCTGCAGAAGCTGTACTTAGTACAGAAGAAAAGGAAGCAGGCGTGGTACTGGTGGATATTGGAGGCGGTACTACCGATGTGGCAATTTTCCATGAAGGCATTATACGCCATACGGCAGTAATTCCGTTTGGAGGAAATGTTATTACGGAAGATATCCGTGAAGGATGCACCGTGATGAAAAAGCAGGCTGAACAGCTGAAAATAAAGTACGGATCGGCCCTTGCTGAGGAAAACAGGGA
>JAYWCR010000167.1:0-14399 GCA_043780395.1 Sphingobacteriales bacterium | reverse complement strand
TGCATCATTACTAGTCAAGAATGGACATGATTTCTTCCAGACTCAACCGCTTGAGAAAAGTATCTTCCAGCTGGATCAGTGAATCACTCAGGCCCTGTTTGCGTTGCTGGAGTGTGAGGATCTTTTCTTCTACGGAATTCTTGGTAATGAACTTGTAAATGAAGATGTTTTTGGTCTGCCCTATCCGGTGTGTTCTGTCAATGGCCTGCCGTTCGACAGCCGGATTCCACCAAGGGTCAAGGATAAACACATAATCTGCCTCAATCAGGTTTAATCCTGTTCCTCCAGCCTTAATTGAGATTAGAAAAACCTGGATATCTTCATTGGTTCTGAACGAAGAAACAATGTCTTCTCGGTTTGTGCTGGATCCGTCCAGGTATGAATAAGGAATCTGCTGGCCGTCAAGCTCTTTCCTGAACAATGCCAGATGGCGGGTGAATGAAGAAAATACCAGCACCTTATGGCCTTCACTGATTGTATTCCCTAAAAGCTCAAGGGCATCTGTAAACTTTCCTGAATCTCCCTGATATTCCTCATCTACCATTCCCGGATGGTTTGCAATCTGCCTCAGGCGGGTAAGTCCCTGAAGTACAGAGAATTTATTTTTTTTAAGGCCGCCTTCCGGGGTCAGTTTCATCAGTTCATTCCTGTAAAAGGTCTTGGTCTGTTCATAAACCTTTTCCTGATCTTCGCTCATATCGCTGTAAAAGATCTGTTCTGTTTTAGGAGGAAGTTCTGAAGCAACCTGTGATTTCGTTCGTCTCAGGATGAAGGGCTTGATCAGACTCCTGAGCTTGACAAGCATTTGCTGGTCACCCTTTTTTTCAATGGGAATGCTGAAGGTCTGGGTGAACCATGAATGGCTTCCCAAAAGGCCAGGGTTTATAAATGACATCTGTGACCATAGATCAGTGATGGAATTTTCAAGGGGAGTGCCACTCAAAATCAGCTTATGTGCCGAATTAAGCGTTCTTACAGCCTTTGAGATCTTTGACTGGGGGTTTTTAATCTGCTGGCTTTCGTCAAGGATAATGTATTCAAAGAAAAAGGATGCCAGCAGACTTTCATCAAGTCTTACAATGCCATATGTGCTTAGCACAATGTCATATTCAGGAAAGACTTCTGTTGATTTTTCCCGGTCTGTTCCGGTATAGACCAGGATCCGGAGGCCCGGAGTGAATTTTGCAGCCTCGGCAACCCAGTTATGGATCAGGGAAGTGGGCATGATGATCAGGGAACAAATAGCCGGGCGGTGGTTTTCTTCTTTGATCTTCTGTAAAAGGGCCAGGGTCTGAAAAGTTTTTCCCAAACCCATATCATCTGCCAGGCAACCACCGAAATGGAATTTTCTTAAAAAACAAAACCAGTTATAGCCGGCATGCTGGTAGGGCCTTAATGTTCCCTGAAGGTTCTCAGGCAGGCTTACCTCTTCAATTTCCTGAAAATCGGCAAGCAGACGGATCTTGCTTTCAAAACTTACTTTGGCAAGGGAGTTTTCTGCAAATTCCTGGATAAGACCTATATGATGTTTTTTCAGTCTGATCTGTTCCCCTGGTTCTGAAAGGCCAAACAGGTTTATATAATCAATGAACCAATGCTCGGGAATAATAGCAATTTCTCCACCCGGCAGAATAAATTCACGGATATTATTTAAAATATGATGACGCAGGGATGAGAAGGGAATACAATGGGGGCCGAAGTAAACCATTGCATTCACATCGAACCAGTCATTGCTTTCTGTGATGTCAAGGTTAATGCGATGCTCACCTAAAAAATAGTTCTTTCCATTCTTTACCTGTTCTATGACAAATCCTTTTTTTTCCAGATAGGCATAATGTGTATTGGCCCATTCCAATATTCCAGCCTGTGAAACTGACTTGTCAATACTGTATTTGTTTTTCAGGTTCAATGCGGGTGATCTTCCCTTTTCTGCCCTGCTCATGGAACTGAAGGCCGCATCCTTTAAAAGGTTCTTATTCTTGTTCAGGGAGAAAAAGGAAGAGTCAGAAGCTGTAAGGCCAAGCAGCTCCAGCTCACCGGTCATTGAATTTTCCCAGATTTTTGATCTTTTAACGCGCGAGAAAATGTATTGATCGGCACGGGTTTCAAGATGTACCGAAACCGAAGCCGTTTCAGAATGTGTAAATTCATACTCTCCGTAGCGGAAGTTCAGGGCCAGAAAATCTGTTCCATAAGCCTGGGTATTAATCTTCAAAACAGCCAGCCCAGGCAGATTCTTATTAATAATGTCAAACCCCTCGGCATACACTGGGTATTTTTCAACCAGGGGTAAAATGAATTTTCTGAAGTATACAGGCTCATTCACCTTAGGAATCTCAATGAACCGCTTACTGAGAAAAGGAAGAAGTTTTTTGCCATCAAGTTTGGCAGCAAAAAAGTAGAGCGTCTGATTAAGCAATAGCCAGGCAGGCATATTACTTATGATCTGGGCCTCTTTAAACATGAATTCAATGCGTTCACCCTGATACTTGATGGTTGGAAAGTACCGGGTGTTCAGATCCGTGCGGCGAAAATGAAATAGTACAGTTGCAGCCTCGGTGGCTATCTCAATTTTTCTCCAGCCCGGGTTGCCGTCATTTCCCATTTCAAACAGATCTTTTGTACGAAGAAGCTGCAGGGCCCCGGTCAGTTTCTTTTCAAGCTGTGGTCTGAAAAGGGCGTGAAGGTCGGGATCGTCATGGTAACGCGCAAAGAATATAGAAGGCCTTACCGGTTTCTTTAAATGGTTCCGGATGATAAATTCCTGTTCACATTCATCAAGTATCCGGATAAGTGCATAATCGGTCTCATCCAGGAAATTGTTGAATTCAGAGGCTGTATTTGAAAAAAGGCGCTGATGTGTGAGCAGCAAACGGTTCTGATCATCAACCTGAACAATATGGGGTTCAATAAGATACCCAAGGTATTCATGTAGGCAAAGAGAGTAGACTATTTTACAGGGTTTGTTGCTTTCGACTCGTAACACAAGGGGATAACATACTATGAACGTTAAACAAAATTTCAAATGTAAGGAAACTCAGATGGATATCTGGCCTTCGAAGACAAATTCCGCTGCTCCTTTAAGAAAAACACTGGAAAAGGCTCCGGCGTTATTTCTGGTAAACTGTACCTCAAGAATACCTCCAGGCGTATGCAGGGTAGTTATAAAATTACCCTCTGCCTTTGCTGACTCAGCCATCGCCAGGGCCACAGCAGTCACTCCTGTTCCACAGGCAAGCGTTTCATTTTCAACTCCCCGTTCAAACGTGCGTACATGATAGTCCTGTCCTTTTTTCTGAACAAAATTAACATTTATACCTTTTTCTCTGAACGGGTCTGAGTTTCTGACTTCTTTTCCTAAAGCATATACATCGGCTGTATCCAGGTTTTCTGATAAAGTAATATAATGGGGCGATCCTGTATCCGCGATCCAGTAATGGCCATAATTAAAGACCTTTTCCACATCTTTCATATGCAATGAGACAGACATACCTGAAATTTTGGCAGAATGAAGGCCGTCAGCAGCTGAAAAAACTGCATGGTCACTGATAATTCCCAGCTTTTTGGCAAATGCTACAATACATCTGCCCCCGTTTCCGCACATACTGCCAGGCATCCCATCTGAATTTGTATAGAACATGTCAAAATCAGAAACGCTGGAATGACCCAGCAACATCAGTCCATCAGCACCAATACCGAATTTCCGGTCACAGAGCCGCCTGAATAAAGCTGAGTCTGCCTTATCTATGCTGTTTTCACGGTTATCGATTAAGATAAAATCATTTCCGGCACCCTGGTATTTGAAAAAAGAGAGATTCATTTTATGTATTAGTAGATACTTTTGCCTAACCCCTGTGCATCCAGGGTCGGTTATTGGCTATAATTAAATTTTGTTTTTTTTCTTAAAACTAAAACAAAAATTAATTTTTTCTATACAATGCAGATATGGCTAAAACCGTTAGTCTGGTATTGTTTTTGACTTCAATGGTAAGATAAAGGGTATTATGCCCTGATATTCTGTAAAAGCCTTTCGGGCTTCCATATTTTTAGGTTAATCTTACGATATAAATTACTAATAATGAAAAAAATTGGTCTAACACTGCTTACAGCGGCCGTTGGTGGTCTGGTAGCTGTCGGAGGGTATAAATTAGTTGAACCCAAGCCCTTTGTATCTTTTCAGAATGATCAGCAAAAAGCAAATTTCGTAAAAATATCTGACAGGGCGGCTACACTGAGTTCTTCAGGTCTTCCTGACTTTGTTCAGCCTGCTGCCATTTCAACGCCTGCTGTAGTGCATATTACAACCACATACAGGGCTACCAAGGGAGGCGATGATATTTCTGATATGTTTGGAGATATGTTCGGTATGTCACCCCAGAGGGGCCCTCAGAAAGCTTTTGGTTCCGGCGTGATCATTTCTGCTGACGGTTATATTGTCACCAACAATCATGTGATTGAGGATGCAAATAATATTGAGGTAGTTCTGGAGAACAAAAAGGCATTTAAAGCCAAGCTCATAGGCACTGACCCTAATACAGATATTGCACTGCTCAAGATCCAGGCTGAAGGCCTTCCGATTCTGAAATTCGGTAATTCTGATCAGGTACGGGTTGGTGAATGGGTACTTGCTGTAGGTAATCCTTTCAATCTTACTTCAACAGTAACTGCTGGTATAGTAAGTGCTAAAGGCAGAAGCATTGGTATTCTTGGTCAGTCTGGTGGCAACCCGCATCAGTTCGGAGGGCCTGTGTCAAAGAAACCTGAACCCCGCCCTGTAGAATCTTTCATTCAGACAGATGCTGCTGTGAACCGTGGAAACAGTGGTGGAGCCCTTGTAAATATGAATGCAGAGCTTGTTGGTATAAATTCAGCAATTGCTTCGGGAACGGGTAATTTCGAAGGTTATTCTTTCGCGGTTCCTGTGAACCTTGTAAAGAAAGTAGTGGATGATCTGCGTAATTATGGTGAAGTGCAACGTGGATATCTCGGTATTGAGTTATCCGAAGAAGTAACTGCTGAATTTGTCAAAAAGAATAACCTGAACGATCCTGATATCAGGGGAGTCTATGTAAAGGGTGTTCGCCCCGGCACTTCAGCTGCCTCTGTTGGGATTAAGCCAGAAGATATTATCATCAGCATTCAGGGAGCGGCAGTCAATTCGATCGCCGAACTCGAAGAGCAGGTAGCCAGATACAGGCCTGGCGAAATGGTCAGTGTCACCTTGTTGAGAAATGGTGCAGAGAAGTCATTTAAGGTGATGCTTAAAAACCAGGAGGGAGGAACAAAGCTTGTAAGAAAAGAAGCTTCAGTAGCTTCTGCAAGCCCTTCGGCAGTCGAAGCTCAGCCTCTTACAAAGCCAGAGCAGTCAAAATACGGATTTCCATTTGGTGTGAAGATCACCCATATAGGAAATGGTCTGCTGAAGGATGCAGGGATCAGGGCTGGATTCATTATCCTTAAAATTAATGAGCAGGCGATCAAAACAAGTGCTGACATTACGGATGCCCTTGCTGCCGGAAATGATGAATTGGCTGTAGAATTCATTGATCCAAAAGAGCCAAATGTAATTCAGAGCTTTCAGCGGAGTACCCGCAATTAGGTATTCCCTATTTTCTTTGCATATTGATATAAAAAGCAGGCCTTAATTTATGGCCTGCTTTTATCTTTAAACATGGTAGCAGTTGAAATTGCAGGTGAGGAGCTCCTTTTGTTACCCGAGAAGGTGATCTGGTGGAAAAAAGAAAAATCCCTGCTTGTAGCAGACCTGCATCTTGGAAAATCAGGGCATTTTAGAAAAGCGGGCATTGCGGTTCCTTCACATCTTGATGAAGACGATCTTCAGGTGCTTTCGTCGCTGATAAGCCGGTTGGATCCTGTACATATTTATATGCTTGGCGATCTTTTTCATAGCAGCCTCAATGCTGACTGGTTTAAATTTACGAGTTGGAGGAAACAGTTCCCGCACCTGCAGTTTCACCTGATACGGGGCAATCACGACATACTGAATGATGAACTGTTGACAGATGCACAGGTAAGTATTTACAAAGATCATCTGGATGTGAAACCTTTCCGGCTGATCCATATTCCTCCTGAAATAAGTGAAACAGGCAGTTTTGAACATTATTATCTTTCAGGCCATATTCATCCGGGGGTAAAGTTAAGAGGCCGGGCAAGGCAGTTTTTACATCTTCCCTGTTTTTATTTTACTGAACATCAGGGTATCCTGCCAGCTTTCGGGCGGTTTACAGGTAATTCTACACTGGAGATCTATCCTGCGGACAGGGTATATCCCGTATTATCAGGGAAGGTGATCTGTCTTGACAATATGTGAAAGTAAAGAACAAATCCTAACGTAGAATTGTTATTAATAGCAGATTTGAGCAACGTTCTGCCACTCTTTAAATAGATTTGATTTATTTAACCAACAAAAATTTTATGAGTCGACTTACAGATGCATTTCATTCATCAATTGGCAGGAAACTGGTAATGGGCATAACAGGCTTGTTTCTGATTAGTTTTCTGGTGGTACATGTGAGCACCAATGCGCTGATCTTTGCCAATGATAAAGGATTGAAATTTAATACAGCAGCGGATTTCCTTGCTAATAATATCATAATCCGCATTATGGAGGTTGTACTGATTTCCGGTTTTATTGTACATATCTATCAGGCAGCCATGCTGAGCATCCGCAATAATAAAAGCCGCCCTGTAAAGTATGCGGTTAGCAATGCCCAGACAAACTCGAAATGGTACAGCCGGTCGATGGGGCTGCTTGGAACTATTGTGCTGATCTTTCTTATAGTTCATCTGGGAAATTTCTGGGTTAAATCCAGATTCACTAATATTCTCGTAGATGATTCAAACAACCATAAGAATCTATATACGATCATGCACCTTGTATTTCAGCAATCATGGATTGTGGTACTCTATGTAATTGCTATGTTTTCATTAGGCTATCACCTGTTACATGGCTTTTCATCCGCTTTTCAGACCCTTGGTATAAATCATAAAACCTATACACCGATAATCAGGGTGATCGGTGTCGTATTCTCTATTGTTGTTCCCCTTGTGTTTGCAGCAATGCCTGTCGCTATTTACCTGGGCCTTATTAATTAGATGAGCTTTATTCAATAAATTATGTCAGAACTTGATGCAAAAATACCCGAGGGAGATCTAGCCGGGAAATGGAGCAATTATAAATCAACTGTTCACCTTGTTAACCCGTCCAATAAGAGAAATCTTGAGGTCATTGTGGTAGGAACCGGACTTGCCGGTGCTTCTGCTGCTGCCTCACTTGCTGAGCTGGGTTATAAAGTGAAATCTTTCTGCTTTCAGGATTCTGCCCGCAGGGCGCATTCAATTGCGGCGCAGGGTGGTATTAATGCTGCAAAGAACTATCAGAACGATGGAGACAGCGTATACCGCCTTTTCTATGATACTATAAAGGGGGGAGACTACCGCTCCCGTGAAGAGAATGTTTACCGCCTTGCTGAAACCAGCACCCAGATCATTGACCAGTGCGTGGCTCAGGGGGTTCCTTTTGCCCGGGAATACGGAGGCTTGCTAAGTAACCGCTCTTTTGGAGGAGTTCAGGTACAGCGTACGTTTTACGCCGCAGGTCAGACCGGCCAGCAACTTCTGCTTGGCGCATACAGTGCTTTACAGCGTCAGGTTTCACTTGGTTCTATTGAAGTTCATACCAGGCATGAAATGCTGGATGTGGTCATGATAGATGGTAAGGCAAGAGGAATCATAGCAAGGAATCTGAACACTGGAGAAATTGAGAGACATTTTGGTCATGCAGTGATCCTTTGTACGGGCGGATATGGAAATGTTTTTTACCTGTCCACAAATGCAATGGGTTCTAACGTGACTGCAACCTGGAAGGCAACTAAAAAAGGAGCTTTCTTTGGCAATCCCTGTTTTACACAGATCCACCCTACATGTATACCGGTAAGCGGTGACTACCAGTCCAAGCTTACCCTGATGTCTGAATCATTAAGGAATGATGGCCGGATCTGGGTTCCTTTGCAACAGAATGATACCCGTAAGGCTATTGATATCGCAGAAAATGAGCGTGATTATTACCTGGAACGCCGCTATCCTGCGTTCGGAAATCTTGTTCCCCGTGACGTAGCTTCAAGGGCAGCAAAAGAGCGTTGCGATGCCGGCTATGGTGTAGGATCATCCAGAACTGCAGTTTTTCTTGATTTTACGTCAGCCATTCAGCGCTATGGGAAAATCGAGGCTGGTAAAACAGGAAACCACTCAGCAGACATATCAACCCTGACCCGTCTTGGAAAAGCCGTGATCACTGAAAAATATGGAAATCTGTTTGATATGTACAAGCAAATCACAGGCGAGGATCCTTATGAAACACCCATGCGGATCTACCCTGCTGTTCATTATACCATGGGAGGTCTCTGGGTTGATTATAACCTGATGACCACTATTCCCGGATTGTATGCCCTGGGTGAAGCGAATTTCTCTGACCACGGTGCAAACAGGCTTGGTGCCTCTGCATTGATGCAGGGTCTTGCTGATGGATATTTTGTAATTCCTTATACAATTGGAGAGTTCCTGTCTGAAGAGATCAGGCAGAAAGCTATTCCTACCGATCATCCTGCATTTGCTGAAGCTGAGAAAGGCGTCAGGGAGCGTCTTGAGAAGCTGATCGCTATTAACGGAAACACTCCTGTAGATCATTTCCATAAGCGTCTTGGCAAGATCATGTGGGATAAATGTGGAATGTCAAGGAATGCAGAAGGTCTTAAAGAAGCGATCACTGATATCCGCCAGCTCCAGAAAGAGTTCTGGTCTGATGTGAAGATTCCGGGTCTGGCACATGAACTGAACCGTGAGCTTGAAAAAGCCGGCCGTGTAGCAGATTTTCTGGAACTCGGAGAACTTATGTGTATTGACGCCCTTGACAGGGATGAGTCATGTGGTGGCCATTTCAGGGAAGAATTTCAAACCCCTGAGGGCGAAGCGCTCCGTGATGATGAAAACTTCTCATATGTTTCAGCCTGGGAATACAAAGCTCAGAATGATTACGAGCTGCATAAGGAGCACTTGGAATTTAAATCGATTAAAGTCACAGCCAGAAGCTATAAATAGTACACATGGAAGAAAACATGAATCTAAGCCTGAAAGTATGGCGTCAGAAAAGCATAGCAGATAAAGGTCGCTTTGAAACCTATAAGGTAAATGATATTTCGCCGGAAATGTCTTTTCTTGAAATGTTCGATGTGCTGAACGAAGAACTGATCATGAAGGGTACACGTCCGGTAGTTTTTGATCATGATTGCAGAGAAGGAATCTGCGGGTCGTGTTCAATGTATATCAACGGGAAGCCTCATGGACCACAACAGACTACAACCTGTCAGCTGCATATGCGTTCATTTAAAGATGGGGATACAATCACTGTAGAACCATGGCGTGCTGAGCCGTTTCCTGTGATTTCTGACCTTACAGTAGACCGCTCGGCCTTTGACCGTATTATTACTGCCGGAGGTTTCATCTCTGTAAATACAGGAAATGCACCTGATGCAAATAATATCCTTATCCTGAAGGAAGATGCAGATATGGCGTTTGAGGCAGCTACCTGTATCGGTTGCGGAGCCTGTGTAGCTGCATGTAAGAATGCATCTGCTATGCTCTTTGTAAGTGCAAAGGTTTCACAGCTTGCCCTGCTTCCACAAGGTCAGCCAGAGCGTGATTCAAGAGTAAGTTCAATGATTGCTCAGATGGATGCAGAAGGTTTTGGTAACTGTACCAATACTGGCGCATGTTCAGCAGAATGTCCGAAAGGAATTTCCCAGGAAAACATTGCACGCCTTAACCGCGAGTATATGCATGCCAAGTTTATAGATTAAGAAAAACGTTCAATATGAATCTGAGGGTCCGGATCTGTCCGGGCCCTTTTTATTGCCCGAGTTCAGTACGGATAGAGTTTTCTGCAGCATGAATAAGCTCTTCCATGTTCTTTCCTTTCTGTTCTATGGGTTCAAGTACTTTCCAGCTTACATTCTCCCCGAATGAAATTGGAAATTTTCCATATTTCTGAATTTTCCACGCATTATTAATGGCTATAGGTACAATTAAAGCCTGTGGATTGCAGGCAAGCAGTTTGGCAAACCCCCTGTATTTGAAGGGCTTTATAAGCCCGTTCTTTGACCTGTTTCCCTCAGGAAAGAGAATGGCTGAAAATTTATTTTTATGAATGAAATTACCAAGACGTTCAATTTCTGCTAGTGCCTGAACTGCATCCGTTCGGTCTACAAGGGCGGCACCGCTTGTACTCAGGTTATAACCTACACTGGGGAAAGCACCTGCAAGTTCTTTTTTAGATACAAATTTGGGCTTGTATGCCCTTAGGAACCAGATAAGGGCAGGAATATCAAAAAGGCTCTGATGGTTTGATATAAAGAGAATTGTCTGACCTTCAGGCAGATTATAGCTGTTCTTAAAGGTTACGCGGGTTCCCATTATATGATAACAGGCAACCAGCATGGCATTCAGCAGGTCTACAGATCTTTTATGGGCATTGTAGCCCATCAGGTTATAACATATCCATTGAACAGGATGAAAAACCAATAAGACCAGGTAAAAGGAAATGTAAAACAGGGGGCTTAAAAGATAGGATAAGAGTTTATTCATAAGGGGAGCGCGTTTTCACTGATCATAATTTTTAACCGGAGAATGGCAGCTACAGACATAGAATCAGTAATATAACCTGTGCAGACCATCTCATATGCTTTGTCAAATGGAAGTTTCATAAGCTTTAGTTCTTCCGTTTCTTCCGGCGAGGCCTGATGCTGGCTGAGGTCTCTTGCCAGATAAATATAAGCAGCTTCATCGGATACCGAATTAGAAAGATGCATGCGCATGAGCTCGTTCCAGTGCCCGGCTTTAAGACCTGTCTCTTCAAGCAATTCTCTTTTTGCACCCTCAAGTGGGTCTGAACCCAGCGGCCCTCCCCCCTCCGGGATCTCCCAGCTGTATTTTTCTATTGGAAATCGATACTGGCCCACAAGCGTAATATTCATTTCTTCATCGAGAGCGATCACCCCGATTGCCTGATTTTTAAAATGCAGCAAGCCATAGATGCCAGGGCCACCTGCTGGGTTAAGCACCTGATATTCTGTAAGGCTTATCCATGGGTTTTCATAGATATGCTTTTGTGAAAGTTTGGTCCAGGGATTTTTTTCGTCCATGCTATTTGAAATCTGAATACTTATATGCGACCCCCAGAGACAGGAATTGAGTGAACTGAATCTGTGAGTCCTGATTGCGGTCATAAAGTGCCGTTCCCATAAAATTAACATTCAGCATCTTATTTACTTTTACAGTAAGGCTAAGGTCAAGACGGCTTGATGTATTTGCAGAATTGGTATAACTCTCAAAGAACTGGAACAAGGTTTTGAGATGTAGATTTTTGGTAAGGTCTTTATCGAAATTTGCTACAAGTTGAAATGCAGCTTCCGTAAAGGCCTTCTCTCCTACCGGCACCCCATAATTGTTCTGGGTATTCTTATAGATATGCAGGTCAGTGACAAATGTTTGTCTGAATGAGCCTACACCAAAACGAAGGGAGAAATAAGTGCTGGGCTTATATTCAAGACCCAGAGATTCTGTCAGATACCCGGGAGCCAGGAAGCCTGAGATCTTTGTAGCCCTGATATGACCAAGCGAGTCAGCCTCATAGCTATAACCGGGCCCGAACTGCGATTGAAAGTTTACCGCTGTGAAAATATAAAAGGGCTTTTTTATCTTGATTGCAAATTTAGAATCCAGATAAAGCCGGTCTGCTGTTTTTCTTAAACCCAGGGTACGTTGATTTGCCAGCCCATACTGGCTCTGCAGGTCATTAGTAAATGACACATCATACCGCTCATAGTCTGTTTTTGCATTTACAGTTCCCAGGGCGGCCAGGGAGTTGAGACCTCCCGATTTCCAGTTCTGGCTGAATGTGGCTTCAGTAAGATTTAAAGAGCCCTCAATTGATTTGGACCAGTACTTGGGCTTGTAGAGCTTGTAAAGAGTAGCTACATGCTCCTGAACTACCTTTGTTTTAAGAACAGTATGACTTGGTCTTATATGTCTTAGATCTATTTTTGATAAAGTATCTTTTGACAGAGGGGTGGTTTGTATTGTATCGGCGATTATAATATATCCCCGGATACTATCCCTGCGCATGCTGTCGGCCTGCCTGTCTTCAATTTTTGCTGCAGGCAGCCTTACAGTATCGGGTTTCAGGGGTGACTCGAGGATTGGAGCAGGTTTACCAGGAACAGCTACTTCCTGGGTATAGGCAGCAGTGGCAAACAGAATTAAAAGAAAGAAAAAGGCAAATGATTTTTTAACTATCATTTCTTACATCTGAATTAATATCAGACTAAGGTATTCATTTCAGGCTTGTTCAGTTCATTGCAATGGGGATAAACTAAAAAGGCCGGCTTACATAAGCCAGCCCTTGCTTAAGAATACAGGTTGATCTAGTTGGAGAATTCTTTTGTGAATTCAGAAGCTTTTTTTACCAGCTGATCTTTTTTATCTTTAATGATCCCCGACTGTTCAGTCAGGTTATGAAGGTGTTCGTGCACTACCTGTCTGATATCCTTTTCAAAAGCATGGATATAATCTCCAACCTGTGACTTAAGTTCAGCGAAAGTATCCTTAAGTTCTTCATTTGCCTCAGAAATTCCATCTGAAAGCTTTTCTCTGATGTCAGATCCTTTCTCCGGAGCCAGCAAAAGTGCAATTGCGGCACCTGTAGCAAGGCCCGCCAATACTCCTACGATAATTTTATTGGTGTCGGTCATGATGTATAGATTAAGAATTTAATTCTGAAATATCAAAAAGCAGACCATAAATTAATTCAGGTCAGAACCGGTGAAAATTAAGTCAGGCACTGAATTTGATTTGCCCACAATAATTAATTATATCTTTGTAGTTGATATTTGTATCAAACCTGTTAAATATACGTCATTGAAGGTACTGTTAGTAAACCTGAATTCAGATCAGTCAGGGAGGTTAAAAGAAACATTAAATGTCTACCATATTCAATCGGCCATTTCCCACTGTGACTTTCCCTGGGACCAGGCAGATCTGCTAATGCCTGCCGAGATTTTCCAGGTTTGCATCATTTATACAGATAATTCCGCAGTAACCTTCAGTCGTTTACTGCATAAATGCCAGATAAATAAAACTAACATGCGGTTTGTTTTCCTGCTTTCTGATGAAAACCGGGAACTTGCCATGGAGCTGTTAAAAATGGGGGCTGCTGGGATCTTATATGAATCCGACCTGTATTCGCAGGCATCCGCAGAAAAGATCCTCCCACTCTGCCTTGATCTTAAAAGGCAGAAACTCTATCTAGAAAGTGAAAGGTTCTCCTATATAGCCAAAGCGGTACGGTATTATTCTCATGAGATCAGAAATCCGCTGACAAATATAAGCCTCTCCTCATCCGAATTGAAAAATGAGATACCTGCCGGAAACCCGGTAGCTGCCAAGCTTCTTCAGTTCATTGAGAAGAATTCAATGCGGATAAACGGATTGCTGAATGATGCTGTTTCTCTTCTGGAAACTTCTGAACCGCATTTTGAAGAGGTAGGTCTTGAAAAGGTTTTCGAGGAGGCTATTGATTCGTTAAATGAGTCCATGGATAAAAAGCAGATTATGCTGGTCATAGACGATTCAGCAAGGCTCAGCATCTGGGCCGACCGGGAAAAGCTTGTCAATGCCGTTGTTCATATACTCCGCAACTCCATTGAAGCCTGCCACTCTACGGGTGGAGCAATCCATATCAATACCATCAAACAGGAGAAAACAGTATTGATCTGTATCTCTGATAATGGAAAAGGGATCAACAGTATCCATCTGCCATATATTTTCAAGCCATTCTATTCAGTGAACCAGCGGTCAAGAAGCCTGGGGCTGGCTGCAGCGCTGGAACTTGTACGTATTCAGGGTGGCAGTATCCAGATTACCAGTAAGGCAGGCCTGGAAACAATGGTATGCATAGAAATGCCAGTCGTGCATTCATAGCCGGTTTTTTCTTGCTCTTCTTCTTTCCCGGATATTCATCCCTGACAGGCATGACGATACAATAATTACAAAACTTTTTCGTTTTTAAAAACCATATACCGTTTTAGTAAATGGTATGGTTTAAACCATATACTAAAACGGGATTTAGTATAAATGTTGCCTTTAAACATTATATTTAATATTAATTTGGCGTTTTAAAAATTAGTTTTAAATTTGATTATGCGAATCATCACAGCCAGTTACGCCAAAAGGCAACTGAACTGGCCGTTATGTGCATTTGAGAGAACAGAGCTATACTTATGGAGTTAAACAGATACAGCAAGACTTTTACCCAGGATGAAACCCAG
>JAYWCR010000166.1:0-6087 GCA_043780395.1 Sphingobacteriales bacterium | reverse complement strand
CTCCATATCCGCCATACTGCCCTGCCGCCTGACAAGTACAATGCGGCCCAGCGCATTGTATATTCAGGAGTGATCATTATGGGTATTCTCTCTGTTTTTACGGGTCTGGCTATCTATAAACCCGTACAGTTGAGCGGGCTTACCTGGGCATTCGGGGGCTACCATATGGCAAGGATCTGGCATTTTGTGCTGACACTTGGCTACCTGCTCTTTTTCATTGTCCATATTGTACAGGTTACAATTGCCGGCTGGAATAACTTCAGGTCAGTGGTAGCCGGTTTTGAGGTGATAGAAATAAATGATAAATCCGTTCCAGAACATGATTAACAAAAACCTCCCTATAGAAAAGCAGATCAAAAGAAGAGAGTTTTTTTCCTTTGCTGCCTTTGCAGCTCTGTCAGCGGCGGGAATAGGGGCATGGACATGGCTTTATAAAGCCCCTGAAGAAATTGCAGGCGTTACAGCTGGTGCCCGCAGACCTTTGCGCAGGGCATTGAATAAAACAGAACTGGCTTTTAGAAATTTATTCAGCAACAAGCACCTTGTCAGAACCTACCCGCCTTCGATGGCCGATAAGAATGTCAGGGTGAACAGCCTTATCGGAATTGATGATAAGGGATTTGATGCAGCAGCCTGGAGGCTGGTTGTAGAACGCTCAGGAGCGAAGGACCTGCAGATTCCTATTCAGGAATTAAAAGCATTGCCTGCCACTGAGCTGGTATTTACGTTTAAATGTGTCGAGGGCTGGGACCAGATCCAGCACTGGACGGGTGTGAGGTTCTCCGATTTCATGGCCCATTATGGGCTTGAGAAAGAAAGCCGTATGGCCTATACAGGTATGGAAACGCCTGATCAGAACTATTATGTAGGCCTGGATATGGAAAGCGCCCTGCACCCCCAGACCATTCTTGCCTGGGCCATGAATGGTAAACTTCTTGAATCAGAACATGGAGCTCCTTTAAGACTGATCATTCCGGTAAAATACGGGCTTAAGAGTCTTAAACGAATTGGAAATATTAGTTTTAGCAACGAAAGGCCTGCTGACTACTGGGCAGAACTTGGCTATGATTATTATTCAGGACTTTAAACTATGGAAATGCTGCATACACCCCCTCTGCTTCAGAGAACTTATTGCGTAAAAGCTGGAAAAGAGGATCTTCAGGAGCTGCTTGAGCTGGGTAAAACGACCTTTCTTGAAGCTTTTATGCCCTCCTCGTATCCTGCCTATGTGCTTGAGTATGCAGAAAAAGCCTTTACAAGGGAGAAGCTGGAGCTGGAACTTTCAAACCCTGATTCTGAGTTCTATCTGGCAAAGCTTGGCGGGCAGACCACCGGCTATATGAAAATAAATTTCAGCATGGCCCAGACCGAGTTCCAGGATCAGCGGGCCATGGAGATCGAGCGGATCTACATTAAAAGGGAATTCCAGGGATACAAGGCTGGTCAGTTACTCATCGACCAAGCTCTACAGATCGCTGAAGCATGGCAACTGGTCTATGTTTGGCTGGGAGTCTGGGAGCTGAATCCGCATGCGATCAGGTTCTATAACCGCAATGGATTTGTTCAGTTCAGCACCCATATTTTCAGGATAGGCGGCGAAGACCAGACCGATCACCTGATGAAAAAGATGCTGATCTGCTAAAGAGCCTCAGGCCTCTGAAATCATTACCGTACCCAGTTGCTCAAATTCAACGGCGTCAGGTTGATCCTTAAAGATCCCGTACACGACAGATCCGCTTCCACTTAATGACGCATAGACAGCTCCCCTTTCGTACAGGGAAGATTTTATATGGCCAAGATCTGGATACAGGGGGAAAAGATGGGTTTCAAAATCATTTCTTACCCGTTCTTTCCAGTCACCAAGGGGTAATTTAAGTGCTTCTTCCAGGGGAACTTCCGGAATACAGGGAGTCACCCCCTTATACGCAGTTGCTGTAGAGATCTGGAAAGAAGGCTTGATGAGCACAAGGCTATATCCGGTTAAAGATACCGCTGTAGGGCTGAGAAGCTCTCCCCTGCCCGAAACCATGACTGGTTTTGCCTGAATAAAGAAAGGACAGTCAGAACCCAGGCGTGCAGCAATAGCCTCCAGTTCGTCAAAACCCAGGTCAAGCCCTGCAGCCTCATTCAGCATAGTAAGCATAAAGGCTGCATCTGAAGAGCCGCCTCCAAGGCCTGCACCTACGGGGATCTTTTTTAAAAGTTCAATAGAATAGGCGGGCAGCTTATAAAGCCTTTCAAGGGCCCTGTATGCCTTCATGCAATGGTTATCTTCAGCCTGTTCAGACCATTCAATTCCACGGATCGTCAGGTTCATAGCCTCTGCCGGAATGATTTCAAGCGCATCATAGAGTCTGACAGGGTAAAAACAGCTTGTAATATCATGAAAACCGTCTTCTCTTCTGCGCAGAATGTTCAGGCCCAGATTTATTTTAGCATGTGGAAAAGAGAGCATAGGCGAAACTAATAAAATTTGAATGAGAGCTTTCACCTAATAACATGTCAGTAAAATTTTGTTTTAATTTGGGCTTTCAAATTTCTATGCGTCAATATCTGGATTTATTAGAGAATATCCTGGAAAAAGGAGTTTTAAAAGGTGATCGTACAGGAACCGGTACAAAGAGCATCTTTGGTTATCAGATGCGTTTTGGTCTTGCCGACGGATTTCCGCTGGTCACTACCAAGAAGGCTCACCTGAAATCAATTATCTATGAACTTCTCTGGTTTATAAATGGTGATACCAATATCGGATACCTGAATGAACATAATGTGCATATCTGGGATGAATGGGCCGATGAGCAGGGTAATCTGGGCCCCGTATACGGAGCTCAGTGGCGGTCATGGCCAACCAGGGATGGCCGTAAAATAGACCAGCTTTCAGAGGTGATCAGCCAGATCAAAAACAATCCCAACTCCAGAAGGCTTATTATAAGTGCATGGAACGTAGAGGCCATACCAGGCATGGCCCTGCCTCCCTGTCATTGCCTTTTCCAGTTCTATGTAGCTGAAGGAAAACTTTCATGCCAGCTCTATCAGCGCAGTGCGGATGTATTTCTGGGAGTTCCCTTCAATATCGCATCCTATGCCTTGCTGACTATGATGGTGGCCCAGGTATGCGGCCTTGAACCTGGTGATTTTATCCATACCCTGGGTGATACGCATATTTATACCAATCATTTTGATCAGGTATCAACCCAGTTGAGCCGTGAGCCGTATGCATTACCGGTGATGAAGATCAATCCGCTGGTCAAAGAGATCACAGGCTTTAAATTCGAGGATTTTGAACTGACGGGATATCAGGCTCATCCCCATATCAAAGCCCCTATTGCAGTTTAAGCACGGTAAATCAGAAATGATCCACCTATGTCAAAAAATAAACTATTTATTTACTGAATAAATTTTATGATCTTAAGCATTCTTGCTGCGGCAAGCGAAAATAATATACTTGGAAAAGATAACCAGCTTGTCTGGACATTGAAAGATGATACTGCTTTTTTCAAGAACAAGACCCTCGGTCATACAGTCATCATGGGCAGGAAAACATTTGATTCCATGGGAAAACCACTCCCAAAGCGAAGAAATATCATTGTTTCCAGAAACACTACACTGGAAATACCGCAGGCAGAAGTAATTCATTCTCTGAATGATGCAATAGGCTTGTGCAGACAGGAAGAAGAAGTGTTTCTGATCGGTGGAGCGGAACTCTATAAACTGGGCATGTCCCTTGCAGACCGCATCTACCTGACCCGGGTTCATGCAAATATCGAAGGAGACGCCTATTTTCCCGAGCTTGATCCTAACATCTGGAAACAGGTGCATACCGAGAGCTTTCCATCGGATAGCAGGAATGATCATCCATTTTCCTTTCTTACGTATGAAAGGTTTTAATTGTAAATTTCTTATGCCGAAAAATTATTTACATTTGAGGCTCATATAATAATTTCAGTAATTCTGAACTTAAATTAAAATTAAATTAAATAGGCTGCACTTTATGCAAGGAAAAGGATTTATCAGGTTAATTGCCATTGCTCTGGCAATTGGTTGCATTTACTCACTTTCGTTCAATTGGTTTAAATACAAAACCGAACAAAAAGCGAAAGATTTTGCAAAGGGAGACAACAGGAGATACAACGAGTACCTTGACTCAATAGCAAATGTTCCCGTATATTTCGACTTCACCTATTCACAGGTAAGAGAAAGATGCCTGAATCTGGGTCTGGATCTTAAAGGTGGAATGGATGTGACCATGGAAGTCCAGGTAGGTGAACTGATCAGAAAACTCAGTAATTATAATAATGACCCTGCTTTCAATAAAGCCATTACAATGGCTTATGAGCGTGAGATCACCAACCCACAGACAGACTATGTAACCCTTTTCCTGAATGCTTATAAGGAAATTGCGCCATCCGGAAAGCTGGCCATCCTTTTCTCTACCCAGGAGAATGCCTCAAAGGTAAACCCTGCAAGTTCAGATAAAGATGTAGCTACCTACCTTCGTCAGCAGGAAACAGATGCCCTGGCCAATGAAAAGATCATTCTTACCAACCGGATAGATGCATTCGGTGTGGTACAGCCCGTTATTCAGACCATTGTAGGAACGAACCGGATCCAGATCCAGTTACCCGGAGATCAGGATCCTGTGCGTGTGCGCAAACTTTTACAGGGATCAGCAAGGCTTGAATTCTGGAGAACCTTTGACAACCGCGAAATCTACCCTGTACTTGATAATATAAATAAGAGCCTTGCCGCTGCGGCAAAGTTAAAACAACCTGCAGACAGCTCTAAGGCTATAGCTAAAGCAGATACTGCTTCAAAGGCAGGTCTGCCGGCTGCTAAAAAATCAGGTCCGAGCCTGTTGAGTAAATTAAAGAAAGACAGCACTGGAAAACGCAGTGACAGCAATTCAAGGTCTTCTTTTGTACGTCAGAATCCATTATTTGCCCTGCTTACCCCTTCTATCTATCAGGGACAGGGTGGACAGGCAAGCCTTGCTCCCGGAGCAATTGTAGGTATGGCATCCAAAAAAGATACAGCAAAGATCAATGCCTTATTAAGTTCGGACATTGCTAAATCTATCATTCCCTCAAACCTGAAGCTTCTCTGGGATGTAAAGGCAGACAATAAGAATCATCTTTTCACTTTATATGCTATCAAAGTCACCAGCCGCGATGGAAAGGCTGTACTTGAAGGTGGTGCCATTCAGGATGCCAGTGCCGATTTCGATCAGAACGGAAATCCTGAAGTACGCATGGTAATGAATACCGAAGGTGCAAATATCTGGAGAAAGGTATCTATTGAAGCATCCAAAGGTACTGCTGCTGACCCTGCAGACAAACAGGCGGTGGCCATTTCCCTGGATAACCAGATCTATACAGCTCCAAGAGTGGAGAATGAGATCCCTAACGGAGTTTCTTCCATTACCGGAAACTTTACAATCGACGAGACTAAAGATTTAGCCAATGTGCTTAAGTCAGGTCCTCTTGCTGTGCCTGCAAGAATTGTGGAAGAATCAATCATTGGTGCTTCTTTAGGTCAGGAATCAATCAACAACGGTTTGATCTCTACCCTTGTTGGTCTGTTTGTGGTAGTCATCTTTATGTGGCTTTATTACAACAAGGCAGGTCTTGTAGCCGATCTTGCTGTACTTGCCAACGTATTCTTCATTATCGGAGTACTTGCCTCCCTTCAGTCTGTACTTACCCTTCCAGGTATTGCAGGTATCGTGCTTACTATAGCCTCATCCGTAGATGCAAACGTACTGATCTATGAAAGGATCAGGGAAGAACTGCATGCAGGAAAATCACAGCGCCTTGCTATTTCAGACGGATTTAAACATGCCTATAGTTCTATCCTTGACTCGAACGCAGCAACCCTTGTGCTTGGTATCATTTTATATTTCGTAGGCTCAGGACCGATAAAAGGATTTGCAACGACCCTTGTCATTGGTATTTTCACCTCCCTGTTTGCAGCCATTTTCATTACCCGCCTGGTTTTTGAAAGCCGCTTGAACCGTGGGAAAACGATCAATTTCGACCGTCCTCTGACCAGAGATGCTTTTAAGAATACTAACTATGACTTCCTGAAGCG
>JAYWCR010000165.1:0-3498 GCA_043780395.1 Sphingobacteriales bacterium | reverse complement strand
TTTAAGTATCTTTGCTGAATCAATGAAAAAGATACTTACCCTGATTTTCATAGCAGTTCTGTATGCTGGATCTGCATTTTCTCAGCATACACTGAATGTTCTTATAAAAGATAAAAAGTCAGCTGAGCCCCTGGCAGGTGCAACGGCTCTTCTTCTGGGAACGGCCAATGGCACGAGCGCTGATAAAAATGGATCATTGACGCTTTCTGATATTCCTGATGGGAAGCAGCGTATTGAGTTCAGGTATCTTGGATACGAAACGCAGGTAGATACACTAACCTTTCCAGGGGTAGATTCAAGCCAGCTGATTATTCAGCTTTCGCAAGAAGGTGGGGGTGAAGGGAAGGAGCTGGAAGAGCTGGTTGTCTCTACTACCCGTAGCAGCCGCACGATTGCCACGATTCCAACCCGTATCGAACTTATTTCCAGTGAAGAGCTGGAAGAAAAAGGGAGCATGAAGCCTGGTGATATCCGCATGCTCCTTGCTGAAAGTACAGGTATCCAGACGCAGCAAACCTCGGCCACCAGTGGAAATTCAAGCATCCGTATTCAGGGCCTTGATGGAAAATATACCCAGATCATCAGAGATGGTTTTCCCCTGTACTCCGGATTTTCAGGAGGTCTGGGTTTACTGCAGGTAGCCCCCCTTGACCTCAAGCAGGTAGAAATAATCAAAGGATCCTCCTCTACACTTTATGGGGGTGGAGCTATAGCAGGTCTTGTAAACCTTGTTTCCAAGACCCCCACGCCCGAGCGCCAACTGTCTTTCATTGCCAATGGTACCTCGGCCCTGGGTCTTGACCTGAGCGGGTTTTATGCCCGGAAATTCAAGCGTACAGGAACCACTATTTATGCAGCTTATAACCACGGTTCGGCCTATGACCCTTCCGGTACAGGGTTCACAGCGATCCCTGAGTACGATAGATTTACCCTGAATCCCAAAGTTTTCATTGACCTGACCAGCCGCACCACACTTATTGCTGGCATTAACACCACCATAGAAAACCGGATCGGAGGTGATATCTTTTTTATTAAAAACGGTGCAAGTGCCGGGCATAGCTACTTCGAACAAAACAGAACAGGGCGGTACAGTACTCAGGTTGAACTTGATCATCAGTTTAATGAAAAGGAAAAGCTGGTAGTTAAAAACAGCCTGAGCTATTTTGACAGGTCTATCCAGTTGCCGGAGTACCGCTTTTCGGGTGTTCAGCTCTCCACATATTCCGAAGCTGATTACATCAGAAAAGGAGACCGTGCAGACTGGGTGGCTGGCCTGACTTTCTTATCCGATAAGTTTACGGAGAAGAAAAGAAGTAGCTTCCCCCAGAGAGATTACAACTATCAGACGCTGGGTGCTTTTATTCAGAATACCTGGAACCTTAGCCGCCAGCTTACCCTCGAATCAGGCCTGCGTACCGACTACCACAATGCGTACGGCTTCTTTCTCTTACCAAGGGTTTCTGCCATGTGGAAACTAAATTCTCATTTCTCCACGCGCCTGGGAGGCGGTCTTGGGTATAAAGCACCGAATGTATTTACAGAAGATGCCGAGCGGATCCAGTTCAGAAATGTACTTCCTGTTGATGTCAGAGGCACAAAGGCTGAACGCTCCTATGGCGCAAATTATGACCTTAACTATAAAACCAGTCTTTTTGATGACCAGGTAAGCTTCAGCATCAATCAGCTCTTTTTTTATACCCGCATTAATGATCCTGTTTTGTTAAGGTTGGTTCCTGGTGGTGATCTTCAATACATACAACCAAAAGGAAACCTGAATACAAAGGGCCTGGAAACGAATATTAAACTTACCTGGTCAGCCTTTAAGCTTTTTCTGGGTTATACCCTGGCCGATGTACATCAACAAACTGGCCTTGGAACCAGTACCTATCCGCTGGTATCAAGGCATAGGCTTAACAATGTGCTGATGTATGAGATTGAAAACAAACTAAAGATAGGAGCAGAAGCTTACTATTCCAGCCCCCAGACGCTGAATGATGGTCTTAAAGGTAGGGCCTACTGGACGGCTGGCCTGATGGCAGAACGGATGTGGAAACAGTTTTCGCTCTTTGTGAATTTTGAAAATATCACTGATACGCGCCAGACCCGGTTTAATACGATTTACACAGGTACTATGACCAGTCCGGTATTTCGCGATATCTATGCACCTCTGGATGGATTCGTTGTAAACGGTGGTATCAAGCTTAAATTTTAAACGGATAAACGCAACTGTATCATTGTCGTAAATTTCTTGTTATGTTTAGGGAGCGGATCTGAAAAATAAAGAGTCATCATTGGTTTTTTATATCAACTTAAAAGTTCATCTCAACCTACAGAAATAGCAACAATCCCAATGACTGATAAATTACCTGACGCAGGATCGCAAGAAGAACATAAGGGTGAAATAACAAGTAGTACACCTACTGCAAACAATGTTCATTGCTGGGATAGTAACGGCTCTACAGAAATTGTAACGGAACGTCTTAAAGAGATGTTTGTAGAGATGGGGCAGAAGACACGGATCGAAAAGGGGCAAAGGCCTGTCGAACGTGCCGTTTTCCGTAAACAACATGGAATAGCCTATGGAACCTTTACTGTAAATGAAAATATTGCCCCTGAGTTTAAAGTAGGAATTTTTGCAGGCAGTCACTATGAATGCGCAGCCCGTTTCTCAAGCGATACAACTCCCCCTTCCCCAGATCTGAACACTACCTTAGGTCTCGGCTTAAAACTCTTTGGTGTTGAAGGCCTCAAGTTATTTGGTGAGGGTACGAATGCAGATTTTATCTTCCAGAACATAGACCGGTTCTTTGCACGTGATGCACAGCAAATGTGCAGTTTTACAACCGCTGGAGTCGTTGATCAGGATTATGATTCCTATATAGAGAAGGATAAGACACTGAGTGATATTCTGATGGCCATGACCAAGGTAGAAGCCAGTTGTCTGAGTGCGGATTACTGGGCTATCCTTCCTTTTAAACTAGGGAATACCCAGATTGTTAAATACCGGTTGGTTCCGGATGGATCTATCCACGGTGCTCCTTTCAACGACAAAGATTATTTGGCCCTTGATTTACAACAGCGCCTGCGCAACAAGTCCTCAAAATTCCGTTTCGAAATACAAGTACGTACCCACGAGCAGACAATGCCACTGAACGACGCCCAGGTTGTATGGAGTACTACGGAAAGCCCCTATATCTGTATTGCGGAACTGAATTTTCCACAACAGGATATTTGTGCCATTGGACAGCCTGAATTCGGGAATAACCTTTCATTCAATATCTGGAGAACCTTGGAGGCGCATGAGCCAATCGGATCAATCGCCGAAGCCCGGAAAGAGGTTTATGCAGCGAGCTCCGAAGCACGGAACCAGGCAAACGGACGAAATTTTCAGGAACCCAATCAACTCAATCCAGCCTTCAAAATTAATACAAGCGAAGACAGTGACTGTATTGTCAGGGCGGGTATCTATCCTCCGATTGGAGTAATGCGTGTTGGAAA
>JAYWCR010000164.1:0-2659 GCA_043780395.1 Sphingobacteriales bacterium | reverse complement strand
TTCGTTGAACCCTTTATTCGTAAATGTCTGGGAATAAAAGAAATGGCAATGTATGAGGTACCTGTGCTCGGCCCCAGAACGAAAAAAGTGCCATTTGATGAATTTTTTACAGCATCTGTTGAGCATTCTCCCTATGGCCTCAGGGCTGGAAGATCCCTTACTTCGGGTGATATAGGCTCAAGTGTAGGAACTGACGGTATTGGCTGGCATGAAGCCTCAAAAGAAAACCTTTCACCAGGCGAGCCGGTTCGGTTTTTTCCGTGGTAGGCACTTCAGCTCAGGCATGTGCTGATGTCAAGTTCTGTATTGGAGAAGCCCTTCATTTCTTCATGATTATGGCTTGCAACGATACAAAAGATCCTTTTCTCTGCCAGATAAATCCTCAATCCTTCAATTAATTTCTGCTTGGTCTGCTCATCCAGGGCTGAAAAAGGTTCGTCCATCAACAAAATACGGGGCCCTGCTGCCAGCGCCCTCACAATGCCCAGGCGTTGCTGCTGCCCTGCCGAAAGTTCAGCGGGTACATGGCTGGTAAAATTCTCAAGGCCTGACAGCTTCAGCAACCTGCCCGTTAGTCCCTGATCGCGGGTGGCATAGGCCAGATGCCCTGCTACAGTCATATGTGGAAAAAGAGCGTAGTTCTGAAACACAAAACCCGGTCGCCGCAGATTAACGGGCATATCAATGCCCGCCTGCCTGTCGAGCCAGGTGTTTCCATGAACCCTTATCAACCCCGAAGCAGGCCTGATAAAACCTGCAATGATCTTGAGAAGTGTTGTTTTTCCTGATCCTGAAATGCCATAAAGATGGGTGATGTCAGTGTTCTCAAAATGCCTGTCAACGTCCAGCATACAGCTTCCATTCCAGGTTTTTATTTTTTGGCTGACCCTGATCTCTATCATTGCTCTAAATTGCTTTTTACGCGTTTGTTTATCAGAAAAACAAGACTGATGAGTATGAAGGTCATGGAGAACAGGATAATTGAATACCATGCTGCAGTATCATAGTCCATATTTTCGACCGCATCATAGATAGCCATGGAGGCAAGCCGGGTTTTACCCGGTATATTTCCACCAATCATAAGCACGATGCCAAACTCACCCAGGGTATGGGCAAAGGTGAGAATAGCTGCCGAAAGAATTGACGGTCTGATAGCTGGTATCAGCACCCTCAAAAAAGTTTCGCCCTTTGATTTTCCCATGCTCATGGAGGCCTCAGTCAGGTTAGCGGGCAGGTGCTGGAAGGCTGCTTTAAGCGGGGTAAGCATAAAGGGAAGGCTGTATAGCACAGAGCCGGCAAGCAGGCCTTCAAAGCTGAAGGCCAGGTGCAGGCTGAAATGACTGAGTAACCATCTGGCCGGGTTATGCAAGGGGTTGAAAGCAATTAAGAGGTAAAAACCGAGCACCGATGGTGGCAACACAAGGGGCATTGTGAAAAAGATTTCCAGTAAATTCTTAAACAGGTGCTGCCTGCCTGCAAACCACCAGGCCAGCGGCAGCCCGGCAAGAAGTAATATCAGGGTTGTGATAGTGGCCAGCTTCAAAGAAAGAAGCAGCGGACTGAGGTCAATGAACAAAAACAGGCCGGTCATTTTGTATAACCGTATTCCCTGAACAGGCCAGTAGCTTCAGTGCCGGAAAGGAACTTATAGAATTTCTCAGCGATCATTTTTT
The DNA here is from genome assembly GCA_043780395.1 of Sphingobacteriales bacterium. Classification (GTDB taxonomy): domain Bacteria; phylum Bacteroidota; class Bacteroidia; order Sphingobacteriales; family Sphingobacteriaceae; genus JANLVJ01. The sequence continues at coordinate 986 of JAYWCR010000164.1, read as the reverse complement.
CATCAGGGCTTCCTTGTTTCAGGCGTACCATTCCCTGTAACACAGGTGAATAGGAGCCTGACTCAGCCTCCATCCACGACACAGGTAGATGCCTGAGCCTGCATGTTTCAATAAAGGACCGGCTGCTGAAGCCTATGGCTGCTGCCCCTGTTGCTATATAGGTATTTACCTGCGAGATGCTTGTTCCATAAACAAGCTGTGCTTTGACTTTTTCTGTTAACTGGTAATGCCGGAGATATTGTTCTGCAGCCTTTCCATAAGGTGCACCCATGGAGGTTGCCAGGGCAATCTTTGCCTGGGGGTGCTGACTCATGTACTGCTGCCATGCGTGCATGTCTTTCAGTACTGTACTGCAGAGAATTAATTTTCCTATGGCATAAACTACCGGCTGATGAAGGGTAAGCCCTTCTTTATAGAGCTGTTCAGGATAGCTGGTATCAGCTGAAAGGAAAAGTGAATAGGGGGCGCCGTTGCGGATCTGGGTTGCAAGGGTACCTGAGGAGGCGCTGACAAGCTTGATGGTCAGGTGCTCCCTGGTCTGGAACCTTGCTGCAAGCACCTGCAGAACCTCGTAGGCATTGGCTGCTACAGCCACCGTACAGGTCTGGGCCCGGAGCTGGGCAGTAAGAAATATCAGAATAATAAGAACACTTGTTTTTCGCACAAAATGAAGTTTTGATCAAGATACATATAAACGGTATTTCTATGCTTAAAACCATTATTTCCTTGCCAGGGGATGATTCTTATTTCAAAGCCTAATTGATTCTGACTATACTTGTGGTACCTATGTCTAACAGATCCATTCCCTTATTTTGCTGCCTTGCAGGTCTTTTTCTTCTTCACAATCCCCGGGTCAACGCCCAGCACACTGCAGCTGAAATTTCCACCTATGCACCTGAAAAGATTTTCTCACCGGATTTTTATTCTTTTCCGGGCAATAAAATGCGCTCGGCCCAGGGAACTCCGGGCCCTGAATACTGGCAGAA
>JAYWCR010000163.1:0-34426 GCA_043780395.1 Sphingobacteriales bacterium | reverse complement strand
GATCTGGGCAAACAGACCTGCAAGGTTGCTTACAGCCAGCATCACCACAGCTCTGCCGAAACTTGTAAACAGAAGCAGGAAACTGAGGAACAGGGTAATATTTCCATTTCCCAGGTCAGTAAAGAATTCAAAGACAGGGTCCATCCAGCCCGAATGAAAAGAATTGATCATAAAGGTGAGCGCAGGGCTGCTGAACCATAAAAGCAGGGAGAATGCGCCAAGCATCATCAGAAGGAATGGCAGAAAAAAACTTGAGTTTCTGGTGATCAGTTCGCGCATACCTTTTATATTACCTGTCAAAAATAGCCTAAAGAAACGGGTTCAATAGCAGCATGCCTTGAACAGAAGCGAAAAAATGTTTTTACATTGGCGGTTAAAATTATACGAAGTTCACTCTACATTAAAAAAATATGCTGAAAGATCTTTTCAGGAAAAAGACAGTTGCCGGCATTTTGCAGGAAGTTAAAGACAATCAGAATAGTGAAACCCATGGTGGTTTAAAAAAGTCGTTACGGTTAAGGGATCTTATTTCTTTCGGTATTGCTGCCATTATAGGAGCCGGAATTTTCAGCACGATTGGAAAGGCCAGTTCTGCGGGAGGGCCGGCAGTCGTCTATCTTTTCATCTTCACGGCCATTGCCTGCAGCTTTACAGCATTTGCCTACGCTGAATTTGCCTCCATGGTGCCTGTTTCTGGAAGCGCCTATACCTATTCTTATGTAGCTTTTGGTGAAGTGATCGCCTGGATCATTGGCTGGGCGCTGATCATGGAGTATGCGGTATCCAATATAGTGGTAGCTATTTCATGGTCTGCGTATTTTACCAGCTTTCTGGATGGCATGAATATCCATATTCCCCGGTGGATGACTATGGATTACCTGAGTGCTGAAAACGGTTACAATGATGCACTGAAGCTGATGCATGGAGGAAAGGCATTTTCAAATCTGAACAGCTCCCTCCAGGATGCATACATAGCCTGGGGAACAGGGCCGACCCTTGCCGGATTCCATTTAATAGCCAATGTACCTGCCCTTGTGATCGTTGTGCTGATCACACGCCTTGTTTATGTGGGCATACGGGAGTCTAAAAATGCAAGCAATATTATGGTGATCATCAAATTGCTGGTTTTACTGATGATTATTGCTGTAGGTGTTTTTTATATCAAAACCGGAAACTGGGTGCCTTTTGTTCCCCGCGGGGCCTCAGGAGTGCTGAAAGGTGTATCAGCCGTCTTCTTTGCCTATATAGGTTTTGATGCACTTTCAACAACTGCTGAAGAATGTATTGACCCGCAGCGTGATCTTCCAAGGGGCATGATGTGGTCTATTATTATAAGTACCCTGTTGTATGTAGCCATTGCCCTGGTGCTGACCGGCATTGTCAAGTATGACCTTCTGAATGTGGGAGATCCACTTTCCTTTGTCTTTGAAAAACTTCATATGCACTGGCTGTCTACTGTCATTGCAATGAGTGCAGTAGTGGCCCTTTCCAGTGCCCTGCTCGTCTATCAGCTCGGGCAGCCCCGCATCTGGATGAGCATGTCAAGGGACGGCTTATTGCCCAAGCCCTTCTCAAGGATCCATCCTAAATTCAAAACCCCTTCTTTTGCAACCATAGTCACCGGATTTGTGGTGGCTGTTCCAGCCCTGTTTCTAAACCTGACCACAGTGACAGACCTGACAAGTATAGGAACTTTATTTGCCTTTACGCTCGTTTGTGCCGGGGTACTTAAACTTCAGAACGATCCAACTGCTGTCAGGGGGAAATTCAAGACGCCCTACCTGAATTCAAAATATATAATGGTGGTTATGCTTATCGGAGCGGGTATTTACCTTTCCACCATGGGCCGTATGAATGCAGTAGCCTTCATCAATAATCAGCCCCGTTTATTTGATTCTACAGAACTGGTTACCAAACTTGATAATTCCCAGATCCAGGTGCTGAAGAAGCAGGCGCTGAATGCTGACCCTGCAGGCTATCATAAATCAGGAAATGACCTTAATGATTACCTTTCAAACCTGACTGAGACCCAGTATGCGGGTTTTGTGAAACATTCTTATTTACCCGATGAGGTTATTTATGATCATGGGATGCACCTGTTCCTGCAGAAGATTCCTACATGGATCTTTATCATTGTTTGCCTGATCTCTGTGGTAATTTCAGTACGCTCGAATCTGAGTCTGATTCCCTTACTGGGGTTCTTATGCTGTATGTACATGATGTCGGAACTGGCGCTCTCGAACTGGATAGGCTTTTCAGTCTGGTTACTGATCGGACTGGCAATATATTTCTCCTTTGGCTACAGTCACAGCAAGCTCATAAAGACGGTTTGATAAAGATACAGGCCTGACCCGGAAACTGATCTGCGGGAGTCAGGCCTGTATCTGCTGACAGGGCTTATTCAGGCTTGTTCTTATGCTCTGTAATTTCCAGGCGCATTTCCTGAGCCAGTTTTTTTATTTCAAGCATGGCCTGTCTGATCCTTGTTCCTGCAGCATTATTCTTATTATCATAAAATTTTACAGCATCTCCTTCTGCTTCAGAAAGAATACTCTTGATTTGGGTTAGTTTTTGCATCTGATTGGTTTGTTAAAGTTAAATTATGAATAAAATTTTGAATAGGCTTAGTAAAATATTATTCGACGACTGACAATAACAGGCTAATATTTATATTTTTGAAGTACAATGCTTGACACTGTGGACTTTGTAACATTATCATGAAAACAAATAAAGTTAAAAATATATTAGTTTACCTATTAGTGGTGATATTTTTATTTCTTGCTGGTTATGGATATTACAATTACTACTTCGTTTTCAGTTCCGGAGTAAAGGCCGGAGAACTCAATTACATTGTTAAAAAAGGCTTCATCTGGAAAACAAACGAAGGGCGCCTTATTCAAGCCGGCTATAAGTCAGGGAATCAGAATTCGATCCAGTCCAATGAGTTCAGATTTTCTGTGACCAGTGAGGCCATTATGCATAAACTTGAAAACAGCAGCGGCCAGGTAGTGCAGCTTCATTATAATGAGTATCTGGGCATGCTGCCCTGGAGGGGAATGAGTACGAATATTGTAGACAGCGTAATTTCACAAAGCCCTGCGCCAGTAAATAAGGGTCCCCTTCAATAATTTTTATTGAATTTTAGTAAACGTTTCATTTATTTACTAAGTATATGTTAAGATTGTAATTTCTTTATAAGATTAATTGGTTTTTATTAATTTTTTTTCGAACTTTTGCATTAGTTATTTTATGGGTCCGAATAACAATTTTTAATCTCGCAGCTTATGAAAAAAATTTACAATCGGATCCTGGTAATCACCATGTTTGCCTGTTCATGGACTGCTTCTTTTGCAGGTAGTTTTCTGACAACAGGCCCTCACCCTCCGTTTGACCCGGGGTTTAAAATGTATCTCTACAAGGCAGATACTATGCGCCTGCGAACATCAAGCCTGAAGGATAACCGCGCAGCCCGCCCTTTTCTTATATTTTCTACCCCGCAGATCAATATTACCAAACATCTTTTTGTGAGCTCCGGAAGCCCTGCCATTGAATATTCGTCCATAGACTCCCAGTATCAATATATCTTTTCCAACTTTAGTGTCAGTACACCCATCCATGATCAGATGACCCTCTCCTACCGGCTGGTGAAGGATAATGTAGTGACTGCCAAGATCTTTAATGTTCTGGGTACAGAAGTTACCACGCTGTTCTCTGAATATCAGTTTGCCGGGCAGCAAAAAAAGGTATTTAATATCGCCGATAAAATGAGTTCGGGGATTTATATTTTACGTCTGACAGCCGGAAATGAGGCAAAAGCTGCAAGAATTCAGGTTCTTTAGAGAATGAAGATAATTGCCATCGGAAGAAACTATCCGGAACATGCCAGGGAGTTGAACAATCCTATCCCTTTGGAACCTGTCATTTTTCTAAAGCCTGATACTGCTTTATTGCGGAATAATGAATGCTTTTACCTCCCTGATTTCTCTGATGATATCCATTATGAAGCAGAGATTGTTCTAAAGATGGGACGTCATGGAAAACATATCGCTGAAAAATTTGCTGCCTCCTATATTTCTGCCATCAGTATTGGACTTGATCTGACAGCAAGAGACGTTCAGACTGCATTAAAAGCAAAAGGGCTACCCTGGGAACTTGCAAAAGCTTTTGATCATTCTGCTCCGGTCGGAGACTTTGTGGAAGTGACGGCAGAGACTTCCCTTACTGATATTCCTTTTCATCTGCTTATAAACGGGCTCCAGGTTCAGACCGGAAATACCGCCGACATGCTCTTTTCATTTGAACGCATCATCAGCTTTGTTTCTTCCAGAATTACCCTTCGTCAGGGTGACCTGATCTTTACAGGAACGCCAGCTGGGGTTGGCAAGATCAATAAAGGAGATATTCTGGAGGGTTTTATACGTGACCAGCAGCTGCTCCGCATTACTGCCAGCTAAACAGTACGCTTATCGGAATACGTTTCCCAGTTTGCCTATGCCATATTATTTCATTCTATTCTCTTTTCTCCTGGGATTCCTTCCTGGTGCCCTTACCGGGCAAACCAGACCTGTTCATTCCTATCCGCAGTCTTGTTTTCGGAAGCCCCTGGATCTGCCTGTAAGCCTGAATGCAAATTTTGGCGATTTCCGGGAAAATCATTTTCATTCAGGGCTCGACTTCTCTACCATGGGAAGAACCGGATTCAGCGTATTTGCCGCCGCTCCAGGGTACGTATCAAGGATCAAGGTCCAGGCCGGTGGGTATGGACAGGCACTCTACCTGACACATGCCAATGGACTGGTGACAGTATATGCACATCTTGATTCCTATGCAGGGGCTATTGGTGAATACCTGCTTCACCAGCAATACCTGCATAAGACCTATGAACTTGATATTCACCTTCAGCCAACTGAACTTCCCGTAAAAAATAACGAACTCATTGCCATTTCAGGAAATTCCGGTTATTCAGGGGGGCCTCACCTGCATTTTGAGATCAGGGATTCACTTACTGAGGAGATAATTAATCCCCTTCTGTTCAATTTCCCAGTAAAAGACAGGATCGCACCTGTCATTTCAGGGATTTATCTTTACAGGCTCTATGCCTGGGAAGGTCTGACAAGGCTGGTTCCCCTCCATTATTATGCTGCTTTCCCTTCTGGTCAGGGCATGTATCACCTTGGTACTCCAATAATCAAAGAGTCAGGATCTCTTGTTTTCGGGATCATTACCAGTGACCAGCAGGATGCAAGTCTTCACCGGCACGGTATATATTCCATCAGTCTGTATAGAAATGGACTTGAGCTCTTTAAATCAGCAATGACCCGCTTTGGATTTGACCAGACACGCGCTGTGAATTCATACCTTGACTTTTCAATTTTAAGGCAGAAAGGTATCCATGTTCAGCGGAGTTATGTAGAGCCAGGAAACAGCATCGCTCTTTATGAGAAAGTGCCTGATCAGGCTTTGCATCCATTCTATGCGGATTCATTCTATAAAATGGAATACAAAGTGGCTGATGCAGGCGGAAACGAGGCAACTCTTGACTTCAGTATTTCATCTGGTAAAGATGAAAGTCTGAATGCCGAATCAGTCAGTATCATGAAGGCCCTTAAAAACGAATTCATGAATCCTGCAGGCGGATCATTTCCCCTGATTCCTTATAACAGGGACACCGTAGTTTATTATAATAATAAGGGTGTTTCCTGCCCTGCCTCCCAGGGGCTATGCATGCTGAGCTTTCCTGCAGGCTCCCTGTTTGACAACCAGATAGTTCCTGTAAAATATTCAGCCCTCAGCAATGATCAGGTCCGGTACAACGTTGGGCAAGCTGATATGGCGGTGAAAGATTCTGTTCTTTTGGGCATCAGACCTCCTGTAGGGAAGGATCTTAAGGCCGGCAACTGGGTACTTACCGGCAATAACCATAGCAGCACCCTGGCCTTTGTTGAAAATGGATTTTTAAAAGCCTGGATAAATTACTTTGGAACTTACCAGCTGCGTCAGGATTCCCTGCCACCGGTGATCTTTCCAATAAAACAGGCAGCAGGCCTTAAGTATGTGAACAGAATTGCCTTTATGATCCATGATGACCTCTCAGGAATAGGAAATTACAGGGGAGAGATTGACGGGGTATGGGAACTTTTCAGGTATGATGCGAAAACCCATCTACTTTGGCATACTTTTACAGACAACCAGTCAAAGGGTAACCATACACTTCGTCTGGTGGTTTCTGATAAAGCTGGAAACAGTAAACAACTCATCTTAAATTTTTAAATACATGGCAAAATTAGCAGTCGGCGACCTGGCTCCGGATTTTCAATCTCCTGATCAGAACGGTCATAAACTCAGCCTGAATGATTTCAAAGGAAAAAAGATAATCCTTTACTTTTATCCTAAAGACGATACACCCGGCTGTACTGCGGAGGCCTGCAGCTTCAGGGATAACTACGAATCACTTGAAAGCCATGGCTTTAAGGTGATTGGTGTCAGCGTGGACAATGAAGAATCACATATGAAGTTTATTAATAAGTTTGAACTTCCATTTTCCCTGCTTGCAGACACAGACCATTCTATTGTGGAAGCATACGGTGTATGGGTAGAAAAGAATAATTACGGGAAGAAATACATGGGTACAGCCCGTGAAACCTTTATCATCGATGAAACGGGCATCATTACACATATTATTAAAAAAGTAAACAGCAAGGATTCAGCTGCCCAGGTACTGGAATTAACCCAACTCGCTTAAACAAGGATCAGGTATGTTAGAAATAAGATTCAGGTTATTTTATGCATGCCTGATTTTTTATATGGTCTCTCTGCTTTTGCAAGGTTGCAGGCACGAAACAAAAACACCGGAAAATTTTCTGCATGCCCGTATTGGCAAACCTTTATACAGCGCATTCAATGTGCAAAGTTATAAAATGGCCATAAGGATGCGGCTTGAACATGAATCCAGGATATGGTCAAAATACCCCTGGCTTGTCAGCTACTACAAAAACCATCAGTATGAGCCGTGTTTTACTTCGCGCTTTTTTGCTGACCATCAGCTTGATTCGCTGGTCATTGTTCTCAGGTCAGCCCATGACGACGGATTGAAAGCCTCTTATTACCATCCGGGAACAATAGACAGCCTTATCAGTGAACTGGGTAGCGAACAGGTTTCACTTATCGATGCTTACCTGATCCTGTCCCGGCTTGAACTGGAAACGGCAAGGTCAGCAGGCATGTATGCCCATGACCTTCAGTTTGGAAGAGTCAACCCGGTAAAACTCTATAAAGCAAGGTTCAGCCTCAAGTTCAAACAGGCAGGCAGCCAGTTCTATGATTCTATCTTCACAGCAGCCAGTCTGCCAGCGTACCTGCGTACCCACCAGCCTTCCAATCCGGTATATCTGAAGCTGAGAGATTCGCTGGCCTCATTCAGAAGAGCAGGCAGAAGCCAGCCTGGATCTTATCCCTTAAGCTGGTATATCTCAAAGCTAAAAGTAAATATGGAACGCCTGCGCTGGAGGCCAGAAGATACGAGCAGTACCTATGTGATGGTAAATATTCCTGATTATACGCTATATGCCATCCAGGAGAACCGCATTCTCTGGACTATGAAAGTATGCCTTGGCGAGAAAAAGGAAGATGGCTATGACCTTAAGTTAAAGACTTATCAGGAAACAGGCAATATCGATGACCGTCCTCTCAACCATCAGACCCCCTTACTCAATAGCCAATTTAACTTCATACAACTGAACCCCCGTTGGAACATACCCTCAAGCATACTTCAGAATGAGCTCTATTATAAACTCAGAATGAACCCTGGCTATCTTGCTGAAAATAACATGAAGCTTTACAGAGGTAATAAGGAGGTAGGGCGGCTTGACACCATCAACTGGGCTAGAATTCCCCGTGGAAAAATTCCCTTTCATGTCAAGCAGGATGCAGGTGAATTTAATGCACTTGGAAAGCTGAAGTTCAGCTTTCTTAATCCTTACAGTATCTACCTGCACGATACTCCTAACAAACATGCCTTCCAGCTTAAGACAAGAGATGTAAGCCATGGATGTGTACGTGTGGCAGACCCATTAAAACTGGCTGCATTTCTCACCAGGTATAATCCCAGGAATACGATGGATCTGATCCGCATAGCCATAGGCATGGAGCCGGAAGATACCTCAGCAACAATGACAGGCCTGTATGAAAAAAAACTGGCTGCCAGGGACCTGAACCATGAAGGTTTAAAGACAAGCAGCATTTACCTGCGCAGGAAAACCTCTTTATTTATCCAATACTATACCTGCTGGGTGGATGGCTCAGGCAAGCTTAGTTTTATGGATGACATCTATGACCTTGATCCCAAAATCCAGCAGGCACTTTAAGGACATAAATTAAAGGGCATAAAAAAACCCGGCGGCCCGGGCTTTCTTTAATCTGGCTTACATCTTTTTGCTCGAGTCGAGCAGCTTTGAGGATGAGTCTGATTTATGATGTTTTTTATGCTTCCTGGTGGAGTCTGTTGAAACGCCATCTTTGGTGGTCTGTACAGTTTGTGCAAAAGCTCCAAAGGTGAAGGCTGCCAGGGCTGCCATTAAAATTACTTTTTTCATATTGAATAAGTTAAAAGTTAATTTGATTCACATAGGATGGGGCAAGAACTATACCACTGCCAATGTCTGCAGGTCGATTGCATGGAGAATGATCTGGCATGAACGGGTAATTTCGGCAAGTGTAATGGTTAGCGGAGGGCTTATGCGCATGGAGCTGCTATCATGTAAAAACCAGTCTACAATAAGCCCCTGATCAAGGCAGGAGTCTATTATCTTTTTATTCTGGTCATAATCAGCAAACTCAACTGCGATCAGCAGGCCTTTTCTGCGGATGCCTAAAATCAATGGATGTATCAGAAGTTTTGTAAACAATTGGGATTTTTCTTCCACGTAATCGGTCAGCTTTTCCCGAACAAGTACTTCAAGGGCTGCAAGTCCGGCTGCACAGCAGACCGGATGGCCGCCAAATGTGGTAATATGTCCGAGAACCGGCCTTTCTGAAAGACAATCCATAACCTTACCGGCAGCAATAAAAGCCCCCAGAGGCATTCCGCCGCCCAGACTTTTGGCCAGAAGCAGAATATCAGGAACAATTCCATATTGCTCAAAAGCGAAAGTTGTACCGGAGCGACCCATTCCGCACTGGATCTCATCAAGGATCAGCAGTACCCCATTTGCTGTACAGACCTCCCTGAGCGCATGCATATAGGAAAGATCAGGGACCCTCACTCCTGCCTCGCCCATGATCGTTTCAAGAATTACGCAAGCTGTTCTGGAACTTATCATGGAAAGCTGTTCCCTGTTGTTCAGCTCAAGAAAATTTATGTCAGGTAATAGCGGGCGGTAAGCCGATTTAAAATACTCATTGCCCATTACACTCAAAGCTCCATGGGTGCTTCCATGATAAGAATGATGAAAGGCCAGAATTTCCGTTCTGCCAGTAGAGCGCTTGGCAAGTTTCAAAGCACCTTCAACCGCTTCAGACCCTGAGTTCACAAAATATACAGAATCAAGAGGTGCTGGCAATAATTCAACAAGCCTGGAGGCCAGCTGAACCTGGGGAGCAAGAACAAATTCTCCATAAACCATCAGGTGCATATAGAGTTCTACCTGCTCATGCACGGCTTTTTTTATTTCAGGCCTTCCATGGCCAAGGTTGCTGACTCCAATCCCTGAAATAAGATCTATCCATGAATTTCCTGCTTTATCATACAAGTAAATACCCTCAGCACGCTCAAACTCAAATAAGAGGGGTGTAGGACTTGTCTGGGCATTATGATTCAGAAATAACTGACGTAAGGATAAATGATTGGTCATAGGGCAAAGATAAGGAGGCTGGAGCTCAGGCAATTTTATTCCTTCGTAAAAGAAAGGTGTTCAAAACCTTAAAAAAGCCATCAGCAATGTTCACTGTCTGAAAACTGATATGGTTCTGCCCGCACCTGAGAATAAGTTCATCCCTGAAAGCTTTCATCTTTTGCTGGTATTGGTCTTTAACAAGGGCAGGGTTCAGCTTGAACTCTCTGCCGCTCTCGAGGTCAGTAAAAAGATAAGGCCGGTTTTCAAAATTAAAATCCAGTTCTGAAGCCTGATCAAGGACCTGGAAAATGATGACATCATGCTGGTTATAGCGCAGATGACTTATGGCATCAAATAAAGATTCAGGCCGTTGCATGCTCTCAAAAAGGTCGCTGAAAAGAATGACCATGGAGCGCTTGTGCAGGCTTTCTGAAAGCTGGTGAAGCGTTGAGGACAGGGAGGTTTTTCTGGTTGCAGGCTGATGGACCAATAGTTTTTCAAGTTCCTGAAAAACTAGTTTCTGGTGGGCAAGGGTAGACCTGTTTGGAGAATTAAAATGCATGGACTCAGAAAATACGCTCAGGCCAAAAGCGTCTTTCTGCCTTTTAAGCAGGTATACAAGGGCAGCGGCGGCATAGACTGAAAACCTGGTCTTGTTGAGGATCCCTGCAGGGTAATACATGGATGAAGAGCTGTCAACAACGAGCTGGCAGCGAAGATTTGTTTCTTCTTCAAACCGCTTGATAAAAAGCTTGTCAGTACGGGCAAAGAGTTTCCAGTCAATGGATTTTACAGATTCACCCGGATTGTACAGGCGATGTTCAGCAAATTCGACAGAGAATCCATGAAAGGGGCTTTTATGGAGACCTGTAATGAAACCTTCCACGACCGATCTGGACATAAGCTCCAGATTCAGGTTGAGAAGCTTTTCTGTTTCTTGCCGGATACTTTCCATAGATGCAAATTCGATTTCAAAAAAAAGGCCGGCCCTGGGGCCAGCCTGAATAATTTTGCCTTAAACCAGCTGAGCGTCGAGCTTGCCGGCAAGTACAGATTTAGGAACAGCACCTATCTGCTTATCCACAATTTCACCATTTTTAAAGAAAAGCAGGGCAGGAATATTTCTGATTCCAAACTTTACAGAGATCTGGGGATTGTTGTCAACATTTACTTTACCAACCACAACCTTTCCTTCATATTCCTTCGCAAGTTCTTCTACTGCTGGGCCAACCATACGGCAGGGTCCACACCATTCTGCCCAAAAATCTACCAGAACGGGTTTAGTGGATTTCAGAACGAGTTCGTCGAAGTTTGCATCAGTTAGTTCAAGAGCCATATTTATTTAAATTAGTTGTTTAACATTCGTGTTACTATATAAATACAATTATAAGGTTTAATTGTTTCTAAATCAGCCCTACTGCTGAGAAAGGGAATGCGCTAAGTTCATTGAACAGTTCATTTCCTGGATTCACCCTGTATGACTTGCTGAACAGGTCGAGCATCACATTTTTTTCAGGATCAAACAGCTTGAACCTTACCTGACATCCACCAGGATTATTCTTAAGTACCTGTTCTACGCCTCCGGCCCAGTCGGCCGTCATATGATTTACATTGATATGAATAAGCACAGCTTTAGCCTGCTTTTCTCTTACGCCTGATAACAGAGCGATATTTTCAATATTAGGTTCAATATCAGAACCCTTATACCTGGATGCACTTTTGCCTTTTACATGCAGCAGCTGGCCTACTTCAAGAAAATGTTTAAAACGCAGATAATTCTCATTAAACAGCGTAAACTCACGGCTTCCGCTAAAGTCTTCCAGGGTAAATACACCAAAGTTTTTACCGCTTTTAGCAATCCTATGCTGCGCAGCGCTCACAATGCCCCCCATAATAAAATTACGCGCACGGCCATCTTCAAGTGCGGAGATGGGTGTATCACAGAAACTGTCCATTTCAAGTTTATAGGCATCAAGGGGATGGCCTGAAACGTAAAATCCTATCACATCTTTCTCATTTCTCAGTTTATCGGTGACACTCCAGAGATCTATGGCGGGCAAAGGGGGTTCTGCGATCTCGGCCATGGTAGTACCTGCAAATAAAGAATGCTGGGTACTGTTCTGCCCTGCCTGGTAATCGGACCCGTACTTGATCAGGCGCTCAATTCCATTGGTAATTTCACCCGGGTAAGAGGAGAAGTACTGGCCGCGGCTGATGCCACTGAACGTATCCATAGCTCCGCTCTGAACCAGCGTCTCAATTGTTCTTTTATTCACAGTCCGCAGGTTGTTCCGCCTCATGAATTCATAGACCGTTCCAAAGACTCCTCCGGAGGTACGCTCTTCGATAATTGACTCCACAGCCTTCTCTCCTACGCCCTTGATTGCGCCAAGCCCGAAACGGATATTGCCATCTGCATTTACAGAGAACTGATAGGATGAATCATTGATATCAGGTCCGAGAACAGTAAGCCCCATACCCTTGCATTCACCCATAAAGAAGGTCACCTTGTCAATCTGATTCTGGTTATTGGTCAGCAGGGCCGCCATATACTGAGCCGGATAATGGGCTTTCAGATAAGCGGTCTGATAGGCAACAAGGGCATAGCAGGTAGAATGAGATTTATTGAAAGCATACTGGGCAAAAGCTTCCCAGTCAGTCCAGATCTTCTCACATGCTGGCAGGGGGTGACCGTTCTTTGCTGCTCCGTCCATGAATTTGGACTTCATCTTATCCAGAATATCCTTGGCCTTTTTTCCCATGGCCTTTCTCAGGGTATCAGCATCGCCCTTGGTGAAGCCGGCAAGCTTCTGGGATAAAAGCATGACCTGCTCCTGGTATACTGTAATACCATAGGTTTCTTCAAGATGCTCCTGCATCTCGGGCAGGTCATAGATCACAGCCTGGCGTCCGTGTTTACGCTCTATATAATCAGGAATATAGGCAATTGGACCCGGGCGGTACAGGGCATTCATGGCAATAAGGTCTTCAAACTTATCAGGCTTGAGCTTGATAAGATTTGCCTGCATACCTGCCGACTCGAACTGGAAAGTACCATTTGTTTCCCCTTTCTGAAAAAGCTCCAGCGTCTTCTGATCGTCCAGAGGCAGATCATCCAGGGCCAGTTCAATATTGTACCGCTGTTTGATCAGCACAAGTGCATCCCGGATGATGGTCAGGTTCTTAAGCCCCAGAAAGTCCATCTTGATGACACCTGAACTTTCAATGATGCTGCCCTCGTACTGGGTGATCAGCAGGTCCGATTCTTTAGAAGTGGCTACAGGAATAATTTCTGTCAGGTCTTTCGGGGCAATAATAATACCGGCCGCATGAATGCCTGTATTTCTTACCGACCCTTCAAGCTTCACTGCCTCTTTAAGCACCCTTGCCCGCAGATCGGTACCCCCGTAATATTCTCTGAGCTTCTTTACCTGATCGAGCTCGTCAGGGTTCAGGCCTTCCTTGTCTTTAAGACTTTTATCACCTTCAAGAGGGGCAAACATCACCCTGTTCAGGTTTGTTCCAGGCCTGTCAGGGACCAGCTTTGCGAGAATATTAGCTTCAGACAGGGGCAGGTCCATGACCCTGGCCACATCTTTAATACTGCTTTTAGCAGCCATGGTACCAAAGGTAACGATCTGGGCAACCTGGTTGCGGCCATATTTCTTTACCACATAGTCGATGACCTTTGCACGCCCTTCATCATCAAAATCCGTATCAATATCGGGCATTGATTTACGGTCAGGATTCAGGAACCTTTCAAATAGCAGATTGTATTTCAGGGGGTCGATATTTGTAATCCCAATACAATAAGCTACGGCAGAGCCTGCAGCAGACCCACGGCCAGGCCCTACATAAACGCCCAGCTCACGGCCGGCCTTTATAAAATCTGATACGATCAGAAAATAGCCGGCAAAACCCATGGATTTTATCGTGAACAGTTCAAAGTCGAGCCGTTCCTGGGTTTCTGTATTGATTTCCACATACCGCTTGCGGGCCCCTTCATAGCTCAGGTGCCGGAGGTAGGCATCCTGGTCAATAAAATCAGCAGGGATCTGAAAATTAGGCAGCATGATGTCTTGCGTAAGGTTCAGAAGATCGACCTTATCTACAATTTCATTTGTATTGTCAAGTGCCTGGGGTATGTCGGCAAAGACCCGGCCCATTTCCTGCTGGGTCTTGAAATAAAACTGATTGTTAGGAAATCCAAAACGATAGCCTTTTCCACCCTCTTCATGGTTGGCGATCGGGGTAGCCTGCATATCGCCCGTATTCACACAAAGAAGAATATCGTGAGCGTTGGAATCCTGTTCATCGATATAATGGGAATCGTTTGAACAGATTGCTTTTACATTATGTTTGGCAGAAAAGTTCATCAGCACCCGGTTCACCTTTTCCTGATCATCGAGGTTATGGCGCTGGAGCTCTATATAATAATCCTCACCAAAAAGGTCAAGCCACCATTTGAACACCTTCTCCCCTTCTTCTTCACCATCGCGGAGTATGGTCTGGGGCACCTCAGCACCAATGCAGCAGGTAGTGGCGATAAGTCCCTTATGATATTGAAGAATAAGTTCTTTGTCGATGCGCGGATATTTTCCGTACAGGCCATCAATATATCCGAGGGAACATAATTTCACCAGATTCCTGTATCCTTCTGCATTCTTTGCAAGAAGAAGCTGATGATACCTTTTATCACGCTTTTCTTTCGTAAACTGCTTCTTATGGCGGTCTTCAACCACGTAAAATTCACAGCCTACAATGGGCTTGATCTTATGCTTTGCAGCTTCAGCCACAAAGCTGAAAACGCCGAACATATTTCCATGATCGGTAATAGCCACGGCTTTCATGTTATCGGCAGATGCCTTTGAAAGCAGTTTTTTAATATCAGAAGCCCCATCAAGAAGCGAGTACTGTGTATGAACGTGAAGGTGTGAAAATTCGGGCATGTGGATGAATATTTTCCGGATACAAATTTACAAAAATTGCATGAAATGATTCTAAAAACAGGCGCACATTGGCAGAGGATTCAGCCTGTTCCGGTACATTTATTGTAATGAACTTTTGATATGCCAGTCAAACTTTTTGTTGCTAAAAAATCAAACCCATAGAAACACTTTTAAAATACACTAAGAAAACAATCCGGATCATACTCTGGATACTTGCCGGCATAAGCCTGATAGTGATTTTGCTTGTTATTGCTGTACAGCTTGATCCTGTTCAGAATTTCATCAAGGACAAGGCTGTTGTATATCTTCACCATAAACTCAGGACCAGGGTGTCTATCGGGCATATCTCGATCCTGTATCCCAAAAACATACGTATACAAAATATTTTCCTTTCCGACCAGCAGGGACATACCCTGCTTGCCTGCCAGCTTCTCGAGGTTAACCTGAACCTTCCGGCCCTTCTGCATTCTTCGGTAGAGGTCAGGTCAGTACATATGAGGGGGCTGAACACTGAGATCAGCCGCAACCTGCCCGGAGGAGGCTTTAATTTTAATTTTATCACAAAAGCCTTTTCCAGCCCATCCAAAGCCCCTGTAAAACAGGATACCAGCAGCCTTCATATTTCCCTCGGCGACATTGACCTTGAAAAAATACATTTTTCATTTCAGGATACCGTAACAGGCTACCATGCTGTGGCGGGCTTTGAGGCCCTGCATACTCATATTGACCGCTTTGATCTTAAGCAGATGAAATTTGGCATTCCCCGTCTGATGCTTTCAGGCCTGAATGCCAGTATCAGGCAGGAAAAACCTGCTGCTTCAGCAATCGTAAACTTACCTGCTAAAGAAGCTGTTGACCCATCGCCCGGTATTGTACTTGACTTTGGATCTATTCTGCTTGATCATGATAAAGCCGGCTTCAAAAGTAAAGAGCTAAGCCTTGGCATTCAGCTCGTGCTTACCAAACTGCAGCTTGGCGCGGGTATGCTGGACCTTGGAAAGCAGGTATTCAGGCTTCAGAAAGTGGAGCTTCTGAACACACAGGCAAAGATCAGTTTTTTAAAGACCCTGGTAAAGAAAGATAGTTCTGCCCTTGTGATAACCAGGAAAACCGGCCAGAGAATTGTTAAAAAGATCAAAAAGAATGCAGATTCGGCAGCCCTTGCCAAACAACCAGCAGGAAAGGCTTCTACAGGCTGGAAAGTTGATATCGGAACAGTAAATCTGGATAAAGATGCCTTCAGGATGGACAATGAAAATTCTGTACCGCTGAAACAAGGCCTTGATTATGCGCACCTCAACCTTACAGGCCTGCACCTGAATACGGGGAATATTCATTATGAACCTGCTTTTACGAAAGTACAGCTGAATGAACTGGCCCTCAAAGATCAATCGGGCTTCAGCATGGAGCATGCATCAGGTGCTATTTATTTTGATGACCACCGTACAGAGGCCCTGAAGCTAAAGGTCCAGACTGGAGAGAGCAGGCTTGATGCCAGTGTAAAACTTGGTTATTCCTCGCTTGCTTCTCTGAGCAGTCATATCGGTGAGCTTAAGCTCGAGGTGGGTGTAGCTAAAAGCATACTCGGGCTTAAGGAAGTACTTTATTTTGTTCCCTCGCTGAGAAATACAGAACCCTTTAAAAAGGGAGAGCTCAGGAAAGTAAATTTTGAGGGTAATTTATCCGGATCTGTAAACAAGCTTCATATAAATGGCTTTGAAGCTTCGGCACTTTCCCAGACACATCTCAAAGTAAGAGGAGATATCAGGGGCCTGCCTGATGCCGCCAGCCTATACCTTGATCTCTATCTTGACGATCTCTCGACAGGAAAGAATGACCTGAACCAGGTGCTCTCCAAAGGAATGATCCCAGCCTCTGTAAAAATACCTGAAAGGCTTAAAATCAGCAGCAGGATGCTGGGCTCATTAAAAGATCTGCAGTTCAGGGCCAGCCTTTCAAGCAGCCTTGGAAATGCTGAAACAGATGGAAGACTGGGGATTAATCACAGGGATACTTCTTACCTGATAAATTTAAAGGCTACCGGCCTGCAGGCAGGAAAATTAAGTGGTCAGGATTCTATTCTTGGCCCTGCCGGTTTTATGATCTCGCTAAAAGGACAGGGGCTTAGTTTAGCCAGCGCCCATGCTGCTTTTCAGGGAAGGGTTCAGTACGCCCGGATTAAGGAGTATACCTATAAAGATCTGAATCTGCAGGGAACTATTGACAGGAAACAGCTGCAGCTGCAGGCATCGATGCCTGACCGGAATTTAAGTTTCAGGCTCAATGCCTCCGCAGACCTGCGCGGAAAGGCCCCTGCTCTAAAAGTGAAACTTCAGTTAGACAGTGCTGATTTCAAAGCGCTTAAACTTACCAGTACCACAGCAAGGGCTCATGGATTGCTATCTGCTGACATTCCTTCCCTTAACCTTCAGCATCCTGAAGGAATACTGAGGCTCAGCCATGTACTCCTGGTACAGGACTCTTCAAGTATTCCTCTTGACAGCCTTTCTCTCACAGCCCATACGCAGGGGATCAACAAGCAGTTCAGGCTTGAATCTGAATTTTTAAAAGCGCATCTCGAAGGGCAGATCTCGCTCGCAGATATTACTGACCAGCTAAAGGCGCAGCTGAACTCCTATTACCAGTTCAGCCCAGGAAAGAAGGAAAAGAAATTTCCCGAAGAGAACTTCAGCTTTGGAATACTGGTACTTGGCCCTCCCGCTGTACACAAGCTTATACCTAAACTTGCATCATTCTCACCCCTTTCTCTGTCAGGGAGCTATGCGAGTGTAAAAGAAACGCTCAACCTGAATATCTCTGCACCTCATACCCAGTATACAGACATTCATGTCGATAGTTTGAGGCTGCTTATGCAGGGCCGGGGCAAGCGCCTTAACTATTCGCTGCTTGTTGACTCTGCCACAGGTGCCGGATTTGACATTGAGACCACCAGCCTTTCAGGCTATGCAGAAGCAGGAAACCTTCACCTTGGACTGACCATCAAAGACGATGCTAAAAAAGACAAATATCAGCTGGCAGCCCTGTTAAATGAGCATAATGGAAGTTATGACCTTAAGCTCAATCCGGATAGCCTGCTTCTGAACTACCAGAATTGGGTGGTTGCAGCCGATAATGAACTCCGCTTTGGAAAGTCAGGAATTCAGGCCCATGACCTGAACCTTTCTAATGACGGATCATCTATAAAGGTTAACAGCAGCTCCAATACACCAAATTCGCCGTTGAAAGTTGAGTTCATTCATTTTGACCTTGCCAATGTTTCCAGGTTCCTTGAAAAGGATTCCGTGCTGATAAGAGGTCAGCTTGACGGAGGGCTGGTCGTTGACAACCTCATTACCAAGCCGGTTTTCACGTCTGATCTGACCCTGAACGATTTCAGTTATAAAAAAGATACCCTGGGAACCATCCATCTTAAGGTAGACAACAAAACAGCAAATACATTTACGGCAGCTGCAGAGGTAAACGGCAAGGGAAATTCACTTACACTTCTTGGAGAATATGATACCGGAAACAGCAGCTTTAATGCCGACCTGAATTTAAGCCAGCTGAACCTTGCTTCGGTGCAGGTATACGCAATGAACCAGATCAGCCATTCAAGAGGTTTTATAAATGGCCGGTTACATGCTTCGGGAACGGTGGCTGCGCCGCTTATTACCGGCAACCTGGGTTTCAGGGGTGCAGGCTTTACCATCACATACCTGAATTCAGACTTCAGACTCCCCGACCAACAGATCCTTTTCAATGGTTCAGGAATCCATTTCAATGATTTTTTGCTGCTTGATTCTGCCAAGAACACGCTTGATCTTGATGGAGATGTGCTTACTACAAATTATAGAGATTATAAATTTGACCTCAATCTGAGTTCTGAGGACTTCAGGATCATCAACAGTGGACCTTCTGAAAATGCCCTTTTCTATGGAAAGGTCTACCTGAATTCTGATATTGACATCACAGGCGATCTGAACAAGCCAAAGATTAATGCTGATATAACGTTAAATAACAAGACACGTTTCACCTATCTGATCCCGGCCGACGACCCTTCACTTCAGGAAAATAACGGCATCGTGGAATTTGTGAACAGCCGCGATTCAATGATCAGGGGTCCGGTAAAAAAGGCAAGGAACAATGCTTTTAAAGGCCTTGATTTTAGCGCCAACCTCAATGTGCAGAAAGATGCAGAGTTTACCGTAGTGATTGACCCACAGACAGGTGATGCCTTGAAGGTAAAGGGCCAGGCTACCCTGAATACAACCATAGACCCCAGTGGAAAGATCAGCCTCACCGGCCGCTATGAAATTGATGAGGGAAGTTATCAGCTTTCCCTGAATAATTTTATTAAAAAGAGCTTCAGTATTCAGAAAGGAAGTACTATTACCTGGACTGGTGAACCTACCTCAGCTACAGTGAACATCACTGCTGTCTACCAGGCAAGTGCGCCTTCAATAGACCTGATGGACCAGCAGACCGATGCATCGACCTCAGCAAAGTATAAACAGAAATTACCCTTTCAGTTAAACCTGATGATGAACGGGGAGCTTCTGAAACCTGCAATCACTTTTGCCATTACCCTGCCTGAAAAGGAACGGAATTTAAATCCGGATGTACAGGCCCAGCTTGACGTGATCAGGCAGGACCCGAGCGAATTGAACAAGCAGGTCTTTGCTCTGCTCGTGCTCGGCCGTTTTGTCGGTCAGAATCCCTTTCAGAGTGCTTCAGGCGGAGGGATGGACGCAGGTCTTATTGCCCGTCAGAGTGCAGGCAAGATCATGGGACAGCAGCTGAATAAAATTGCCGGAAATCTGATAAAGGGTGTAGACCTGAATTTTGACCTCAACAGCCAGAATAATTATACGAGTGGTGAAAAGAATACGCAGACAGACCTGAAGATCGGTGCTACAAAGACCTTTAACGACCGGCTGGCAGTAAGCGTAGGCTCAGATATCGCCCTCGAAGGTTCGCAAAGCCAGGCAAGTACCAGTACGCTTATTGGAGATGTGAGTGTGGAATATAAAGTTTCACGTGACGGGAGGTATCGGCTGCGGGCCTTCAGAAGAAACGCCACCCAGGAATATGTCCAGGGGCAGTTCATTGAAACAGGTGTCAGTTTTATTTTTGTGCTTGATTATGATGCTTTTAAAGAAATATTTAAAGGTGTTAAACAGGAAAAATATATTAAACCTTCCAAACCGTGATCTCTAGCAGCACCTTTAAAGTATCCTTCATGATCCTGGTCACAGGTATTCTATGCAGCGGCTGTTTCAATACACGGAAGCTTCCCGCAGGTCAGAAATTATATGGTGGGGGTACGGTTTCTATCAATCCGGGAAAACCAAAATTCAGAAATCAGGCTGCCCTGAATACGGATCTTCAGGCCCTGCTGCGTCCAAAACCGAATTCTTCAATCCTGGGTCTGCAGCCCAAGCTCTGGCTCTGGAGTATTTCCAAGCCCCATAAAAAAGGACTCAACCATTTGCTGCATGATAAACTGGGCGAGCCACCTGTGCTGTTCAACCCGCAGGACCTGAACAGAAATAAAGGGCTTATTGTAAACAGGCTTGAAAGTGATGGATTTTTTCTTGCCCATGTAAATGCCGATACACTAAGCAAAAAGGGAAGGCTAATAGTTATGTATAAAGCCATGACCGGCCCCCAGTACCATATTAACAGGGTGATTTTTCCGTCAAGGGATGATTCGGACCAGCTGGCAACAGCCGTTCACGATGCGGCGCCTCAGTGTCTGCTTAAAAAAGGGAATGCCTATAACCTTGATCTGATCAAAACCGAAAGAACAAGGATCGACGGGATCCTGAAGAATAAAGGATTTTACTATTTCAATGCTGATTTCTTAAAAGTGCAGGCTGATACCAGTATCGGTAATCACCTGATCAATATGACCATGGTCATTAAGGATGAAACTCCTGACAAGGCCGGAAATGCTTACCATATTAATAAAAGCCTGGTTTACCCTAATTTCACCCTTTCAAAAGATGATATCCTGATCAGAGATACAGGTATTGCCTATCTGCATGGATTCCGCTTCATCGATCCGGAACATTATATACGGCCAGGAGTTCTGGAGCAAACTATCTTTTTAAAGAAGGGTGATCTTTATAACAGGGATGCCCATAATATAACCCTGGCAAGGCTTGTCAACCTGGGGGTTTATAAATTTGTAAAAGCTACTTTTTCAGATGCAGATACAGGAGTGAATAACCGCCTGCTCAATGCTGCCTATTACCTGACACCTTTTCAAAAATATTCTTTGCGGGCCGACCTGACAGGCAGTTCAAAATCTGATAATAACCAGGGCGGCGTCTTGCGCTTCACCTTTCGTGACCGAAATTTCAATAAAACAGCGAATCTCTTTTCGTTAAGTGCCTATGGAGGTTTTGAAGCCCAGGTAAGCGGGGCAAAATCAGGAAGCGGTAATTCATTACTTTACGGCGCGGCTGCAGACCTTTATGTTCCACGTTTTGTGACCCCCTTCCATCTTGAAAGCAGCAATCAGTATGTACCGAAGACCAGGTATTCGCTGAGTTATGATTATGTGCACCGGGGAGGTTTGTATACACTGAAGAGCGGAACCTTCTTATTCGGATATACATGGAAAGAATCGTCCAGAAAAGATCACCAGCTATATCCTGTATCTATTACCTATGTGCATGCAAGCGATACCACACAGGCTTTTTCGGCCATCCTGAACAAGAACAAGGTATTGAAGAGAAGTTTCGAAAGTCAGTTCTTTATAGGGTCGACCTATTCCTATACCTATTCTGACCAGCTGGAAACCAACCGTCAGAATAATTTTTATTTCAATGCAGCCATCGACCTGTCGGGCAACCTGATAGGTCTGATCCAGGGAAAATCTGATACCCTGCACCAGCATAAGATATTTGGAAATCCTTATGCCCAGTATGCTAAGATTGAACTTGATGCCCGTGATTATCATAAGATCACACCAGGGCTTACGTGGGCAAACCGCCTTGACATCGGAGTAGGCATCACCCATGGGAATTCAGGAAGTTTACCCTATGTAAAGGCGTTTTTCTCAGGAGGAAGCAACAGTATACGTGCTTTCCGTGCCCGCTCATTGGGGCCGGGTAGTTCCCCGCCCCTGAATGTCACCAACATTCTCTCAGACCAGCCGGGCGATATAAAGCTGGAAGCAAATTCAGAGCTCCGCACCAACCTTTTCAGTGTGGTCAAAGGGGCTGCATTCGTGGATGCCGGAAATGTCTGGCTTTTACATAGCGACGCGTCCAAACCCGGGGGCCAGTTCAGTAAAAATTTCTTCAACCAGCTTGCTGTGGGCACAGGCCTGGGAGTACGGGTGGATGTCTCTTTCTTTGTACTCAGGCTTGATGTGGCCTTTCCGCTGCGTGTTCCCTATCTTGCTGAAGGGAACCGTTGGGTGATCAATAAAATTGATTTTGGAAGTGCCAGCTGGCGCCAGAACAACCTCATTTACAATATTGCTATTGGGTATCCATTTTAGCTATCTTGGCAGGGGAATCAAAATCAATCTTCATAAAAATTATACCGTATGAAAGTTACCGTAATCGGTGCAGGCAATGTGGGCTCCACATGTGCAAATGTAATTGCCCATAAAGAACTGGTCAATGAGGTTGTTCTTCTGGATATTAAGGAAGGCATCGCAGAAGGTAAATCACTGGATATGTGGCAGACCTCAGCCATCAATTCGTTTGACACCCGGATTACGGGCTCAACCAATGATTATTCAAAAACTGCAGGATCAGCAGTGGTTGTCATTACTTCAGGCCTTCCCCGTAAGCCAGGGATGAGCAGGGATGACCTGATTGCAACAAACGCCGGGATTGTGAAAAATGTCACCGAGCAGGTCATCAGGTATTCACCCGATGCCATCATCATAGTCGTCTCAAACCCGCTTGATGTAATGACCTATTGTGCTTATATGACAGCAGGGATCGACCCCCGGAAAGTATTTGGCATGGCAGGGATCCTTGATACTGCAAGATACCGTGCATTTATAGCAGAAGAGCTTGATTGCTCCCCTAAAGATATCCAGGCAGTGCTGATGGGAGGCCATGGAGATACAATGGTACCTCTGCCAAGATATACTACGGTGGGAGGCATCCCCGTTACAGAGCTTATTGATGCAGTAAAATTAGAAGCAATCGTTGAGCGCACAAAGAAAGGTGGCGGCGAACTGGTAAACCTTATGGGTACTTCTGCCTGGTATGCACCGGGTGCGGCGGCAGCACAGATGGTCGAGGCCATCATTAAAGACCAGAAGAGAATCTTTCCGGTCTGCGCCTGGTTACAGGGTGAGTACGGCGAAAAAGATGTATACCTGGGAGTGCCCGTGGTATTAGGAAAGAATGGAATTGAAAAGATCATTGAGCTCAGGCTGAATACTGAGGAGAAGAAATTACTTACTGATTCTGCTGTCGCTGTGCGTGATGTGATGCAGGTACTTGACGGAATGAAGCTCTTTTAATTACATTTTACATATCAGGCTGAATAGATCCCGGCATAAAGAAGAGTTACATACATTTCTTTATGCCAGGGATCTATTCTTTTTTGTTTAATTCATAAACAAAAACAGTTCTTACCCGTATAATGCCTGATTGATATATTTACTTTTGCATTTTACAATCTCATTTTTTCCAATTTCTTTTAAATATAACGGCCGTATTATTGTCGTTTCAGGTTGGCTGAAATTTAACCCATACGAATGAAATTCTTTTTACCGGCCTTCCTTCTTTGCTGCGCATCTCATAATTACGCAGCTGCATTCAATACCTCGGCAATTACAATAAATTATTCACTGTCATTATTTGCAGACAGTGTTCATACCAGCAGCAAGTCCGTCAGTCGTTCCACAATCCGTGATACAGTAAAACAGAAAGATCTTGTAGACCTGCTCAGCAAGATTGTCCATCACCATAAGGCAGCTGACACCCTTGAACGTAAAAAAAAGCTTGTGCATCTTTCCCTCGCCCCAGGCGTCGGTTATAGCCTGAGTTCAGGTTTTGCAGCTTTAGTGGGCATGAACATGGCCTTTTATACAGCTAAAAATCATAATTCTACAAATTTATCCACCGCATCCACGAATATTACTTTTACATCAAAGGGACAGATCCTGTTCCCTATCCAGACCAATATCTGGTCACCAGGGAACAAGTATAATATTGTCACTGACTGGCGGCTCCTTAAATATCCTCAGGAAACCTTTGGAATCGGGGGAAGAACGAAACTTCAAAAGGGATATACTATAGATTATTCCTACCTGCGCTTTTACACTACAGTATTAAGAAAGGTGGTGGGGAGTTTCTATGCGGGTATCGGCTATGACCTGGATTATTTTTACAATATTAAGGAAGTATTGCCCGGACGAACTCTTTTGACGCCTAAAACAGCTTTTGAAAAATATGGCTCTGCTGATTATGAACGTGCAGCCGGAATAACGCTGAATGGACTTTTCGATAACCGTGACAATCCATTAAACGCCTCCCGGGGCATCTATGCAAACCTGATCTTCAGGGCCAACCCTCATTATCTGGCAAATAAGAGCCAGTGGAATTCAGTTGTTCTGGATGTGCGGAAATATATAAATTTTGGATCCTCCAGAAATATCCTTGCTTTCTGGAGCTATAACTGGCTGACGTTAAATGGCAAACCACCTTTCTTTGACCTGCCTTCAACAGGCGGAGATTCTTATAACAATACCGGGCGGGGATATATCCAGGGTCGTTTCCGTGCAAAACAAATGATCTATCTTGAATCTGAGTTCAGGTATTCCATTACCAGGAACGGACTGCTTGGCGGGGTATTCTTTGCCAATGCTGAAACCCTTTCGCAAAAAAATGCGAACCTGTTTAAGACAATCAATCCTGCCTTCGGAGCCGGGCTGAGAGTTAAATTAAATAAATTCTCCAGAACCAATATTGCCATTGATTACGGCTTTGGTACTGACGGATCAAGAGGGCTGTTTGTGAACCTTGGTGAGGTCTTCTAGGGCTATGTACATCATACCCCTGGATTTTATAAAACTACATGATGGTGGATCCCATGTAAAGATCAGCATTGAAATAAACGGGGTTGCGGCCGAACTTATTCTGGATACCGGGGCATCAATGACTGTATTTGACCGGAAGAAATTGTCGGAGCTTGATAAGACAATCCTAATCCAGGATTCCGAACAGCTTACTACGGGCATAGGAACAAATTCCATGCAGACCTACAGGGCTACTATCGGATTGCTTAAAATTGGACAGCTTTCAATACGAAATTATGAATCTGCCCTGCTTGATCTCTCCTATATCAATGAGGCCTATTTCAGGCTGAGCCATAAACCAGTGATAGGTGTACTGGGAAATGATATTCTGGTCCGCTATGGGGCTGTCATCAACTACCAGTCAGAACAACTACTGATGAATGACATTCCTTTAAGCGAACGGATTAAAAAGAAAATCAGCCGCCTCCTGAGAGGCGGCTGACCGGTTAAACATCTATACGTGCGTATTTCGCATTTTTCTCGATAAACTCTCTTCTTGGAGGCACTTCGTCACCCATCAGCATGGAGAATGTATGATCACATTCTGCTGCATTTTCAATAGTGACAAGTTTCAGCGTTCTGGTATCAGGGTTCATGGTTGTTTCCCATAATTGTTCTGAGTTCATCTCACCCAGACCCTTGTAGCGCTGAACAGTGACGCTTTCCTCTCGGCCTTCTCCTGCAAGACGTTTGATAGCAATATCACGCTGTTCATTATCCCAGGAGTAAACCATCTCCTTACCCTTCTTCACCTGATAAAGCGGTGGCGAGGCAATATAGATATAGCCAAATTCAATAAGTTCCTTCATATACCTGAAGAAGAAGGTAAGAATCAGCGTGGTAATATGCGATCCGTCCACATCCGCATCGGTCATGATGATGATCTTATGATACCGGAGCTTGTCCAGGTTCAGTGCTTTATCATCCTCAGGAGTTCCTATGCTCACGCCCATGGCTGTGAACATATTCTTTATTTCTTCATTCTCATAGATGCGGTGCTCCATGGCTTTCTCCACGTTCAGGATCTTACCCCGAAGCGGTAGAATGGCCTGAAAGGCACGGTTCCTGCCCTGTTTGGCAGTTCCACCCGCAGAGTCACCCTCTACCAGGTAGAGTTCACAAACTGCAGGGTCACTGTCAGAACAATCTGAAAGCTTTCCAGGTAAACCAGTTCCGGTAAGCACATTCTTGCGCTGTACCATTTCGCGGGCCTTTCTGGCTGCAGCCCTGGCAGTAGCTGCAAGGATTACTTTGTTGACGATGATCCTTGCCTCTCGGGGATGCTCTTCAAGGTAGTTGTTGAGCATTTCGCCCACTGCTACATCCACTGCGCCCATGATCTCATTATTCCCAAGCTTGGTTTTTGTCTGACCTTCAAACTGGGGCTCCTGTACCTTTACAGAAATTACGGCCGTTAGCCCTTCCCTGAAATCATCACCTGAAATTTCTACTTTCAGATTTTTCAGGAAACCCTGACGTTCTGCATATCCCTTGAGGGTACGGGTCAGTCCTCTTCTGAAGCCAGCCACATGGGTACCACCTTCAATCGTATTGATATTGTTTACATAGGAATGTACATTCTCAGTATAGGTACTGTTGTACTGCATAGCCAGCTCTACCGGAACACCCTGCTTATTTCCTTCCATATAAATAGGCTCGGAGATCAGCGGATCACGTGTTCCATCGAGGTAGGTAACGAATTCGCGAAGGCCACCCTGTGAAAGGAATACTTCTGTAGGAAATTCACCGGCATCATCAGTTTCGCGTTCGTCGGTCAGACTCAGTGTGATGCCCTTGTTTAAAAAGGCAAGCTCCCTTAATCTTGCAGCGATCGTATCGTACTTATATACTGATTCAATGAAAATGCTTGAATCGGGTAGAAAAGTTACTTCTGTACCGTTTTTGTCAGAAACACCGGTTTCTTTTACCGGATAAAGCGGTTTTCCACATGAATATTCCTGCTTCCATACCTTTCCTTCTCTGAACACTTCTACGGCCAGATGAATGGACAAGGCATTTACGCAGGATACACCAACCCCATGCAGGCCCCCTGAAACTTTATAGGTATCCTTATCAAACTTACCACCGGCATGAAGCACAGTCATGACAACTTCCAGCGCTGAACGGTTTTCCTTGGTATGAATTCCTGTGGGAATACCACGGCCATTGTCCTTTACTGTAATAGAATTATCGGGGTGAATAATTACCTTGATATCATTACAGAAACCTGCCATGGCCTCGTCAATAGAATTATCGACAACTTCGTATACCAGATGATGGAGGCCTTTCACACCTATATCACCAATATACATGGCCGGTCTTTTACGTACGGCCTCTAATCCTTCTAAAACCTGAATATTATCTGCCGAATATGAAAGTTCGGATTTCTTCTCTACAATCTCCTGATCCATTTTAGGTATTTATAGTACAAATATAGCTAAAATATGGCAAAATAACCACTTTTTGGGGTATTTCGGGCGTTACAGCAAGCCTGGAAGAAGCAGCCTGGAAGGCTTTGAAAGCCCTTTTATTTCATTAAAAGAGGAATATTTCTGGAAAAGTTTATATTCGTGGGCTAAAACCTTTCGGATGAGATTAATTAAAAATGTTGCCATTACTATTTTTTCTATCACTTTAAGTACGACAGCTTTTGTTTCATGTACCCAGTCTGGAAAATCTGCAAACGATGCAGGAACTACAAAGCAGGTCAATGAGGTAGAGCCAATCGTCTATGTAGATTCAGACTCTCTTTTAAGTAAATATGATTATTATAAAGAAGTGAAAGGGCAGATGGAAGAAAAGGGGAAAAAGCTGCAGGCAGACGTGGAAGTGAAAGGAAGATCATTCCAGGCTGAAGTGCAGGCATATCAGAAAAATGCAGTGAACCTTACTCCGGATGAGAAAAAGTCCACGGAACAACGCCTTGGCCGCAAACAGCAGGAACTGCAGGCTTACCAGCAGACCCTGAGCCAGCAATTAGGCCAGGAAGAACAAACCATCAATCAGAAATTGTACGACAAGGTTCAGGTTTACCTTAAAGACTGGTGTCAGAAGAACCACCATAAAATGGTACTTACGTATTCAAAAGGAGGAAACCTGCTTTACGGTGATAAAAATCTTGATGTGACCTCACCCGTAGTTAAGGGGCTGAATGATCTTTATAAATCTGAAAAGAAATAGTCCAGCTTAAACCAAGGCCATCAATTAACCTGGAGTTACCGGAGCCTGTTTAAAGAAGGAGGTCTTAAGCCCGTAAAGGTCTGAGACCTCCTTTTTTTGTCTAACTGATGGAAATAAGCTTTCCAAAGTTCAGTTCTCCACTTTCCCTGTTTAATTCATAAGGCAGGCAAAGTGTTTTCTCGGTAAGGTCGGGACCGGGTTTGATACGAATCTCCAATGCCTCTGAAGTATATACATTATCTGTATTCAAGACTACATTAATACCCATTGCAGCCGACTGATACTCACCCATGCGGATACCTTTTTCCAGTAGCATGTCTAGCTGCTCAATGACCTGTTCCGCTTCGGGATGCTCAGTATCAAGCAACAGACCCAGCGGTCTTATCTCGCCATTCCGGGAAAGCACCGTTGCAAACGGATAAAATTCACCCTGTTCCTTTAAAAGGAAATCGGCCTGTCTGATTATATTTTCTACAAGTTCCTGCATTGCCATAAATTAAAGTTTAATGTCTTTGTTCATTGATTTCAGCTCCGGGCCCACTTCCTTGAAATCATAGGTTTTGATCTCAAAGGAGGAATGGATCAGGGGCTTTGTTAACTGGGCCAGATCATTAATGATAAGTTCAGGTTTATAACCGTTATCATTTGAGAAACGTTCCTGAAGCCTTAGTTGCCTGGTTAAGGATTGCTCCTTTACATTTTTAACCTCTGTGGTCGATCTTCCTTCATTTTTAAAGGCATCAGGTATGGTGGTGCCTTCCAATCCGGTTCGCGGATCCACGCCCTTAACAGGGTTATGATTCTTTGACAGACCGTTTCTGGAAAGCTGCTCTGCTTCGGCAGACCTTCCCCTGCTAAAATTTTCCGATTCATATGTCATATAATTTTAATATTTATATTTCATATCTAATCTACAAAGTCATTAAATAAGTTCCAAGAGAAAATTTTTTTTATTGCTGGTAAAAGAGATCAGGAATCACGAAGATCATCAAGTTCGCGGCGGTCTTTTTTGGTTGGCCTGCCAGTGCCCCGCTCTCTGCTCAGAACAGGGATTGAATACACCGTATGGATTCCGTCTTTATCAACCACCGGACTTATGTCGGTATAACAAAGAACAGCTTTAGTGGCATCCACCCTGTTGGAGATAAGCTCCTTTACAATTATGATTCTTTTGTCTGCACCCCGCTGAATAGTAAATTCTTCTCCGGGTTTTACTTCATGAGAGGCTTTGACAGACTGGCCCTTGAGTTTAACCCTCCCATTCTTACAGCCTTCAGAGGCCAGAGAGCGGGTTTTAAACAAACGGATGGCCCATAGATATTTATCGATACGAACAGTGCTCAAGAGATGGGGGTTTAGTGGACAGGCGCCCGGTGTAGGCAGGGGTAGCCTGTTTTTTCAAATTTAACCAAATTACCCCCATTTAATACGTTCAAAAAGCTGTTGGTTGCATTTGTAATTAAATTTATTCAACTGAATGCTTTAATTTTAGCGCCAAAGCATAAAATCGTTACGTGCTTAAAGCAATTTTAAAACCCCTGGAAATTAATTACTATGAAAGCAGAATATAAAGAACTTGTTGAAAAGGTTTGGGAAAATCGCCAGATGCTTGAATATGATAATGTCCAGGAAACTCTTGAAGAAATTATCACTTTACTTGACAAAGGTGAATTAAGAGTTGCCGAGCCGGTATTAAATACCTGGCATGTGAATGAATGGGTTAAAAAAGCAGTATTGCTCTATTTTCCTATCCGTCAAAATGAAGAATTAAAGGCAGGACCTTTCATTTATTATGATAAGATGAAGGTAAAAACAGATTTCAAAAAGACCGGCGTACGGGTTGTACCTCCAGGCATTGCCAGGTATGGTTCATTTCTGGCCAGAGGAGTTATTCTGATGCCAGGCTATGTGAATATCGGCGCCTTCGTAGATGAAGGAACAATGATCGATACCTGGGCAACGGTAGGATCATGTGCCCAGATCGGCAAGCATGTACACCTGAGCGGTGGCGTGGGGATCGGCGGAGTACTTGAACCCATTCAGGCTGCACCTGTTATTATTGAAGACCATTGCTTTATCGGCTCCAGGGTCATTGTAGTTGAAGGTGTGCGTGTGGAGCGTGAGGCAGTGCTTGGTGCCGGAGTGGTACTGACCATGTCGACCAAGATCATTGATGTAAGCCAGTCAACCCCTGTAGAATATAAAGGTATTGTTCCGGCCCGTTCCGTAGTGATACCTGGTACTTATACCAAGAAATTCCCTGCAGGTGATTACCAGGTTCCCTGTGCCCTGATCATCGGCCAGCGCAAGGAATCTACAGACCAGAAAACATCGTTGAATGCGGCCCTGCGTGACTTTAACGTAGCAGTCTAAACAGATATCCCTGCGTTGCAGCTTAAAGCCTGTGCGCTCAGAACAACCCGCAAGGGCCTGCACAGCCTAGGCTGCAACGCAGGAATACCTGTTTCCATAAAGTAATGGATCCACACAAATTTATTAATGTGGAAGCTAGGCTGCTACTTAGAAAATAATGTTTTCATAAAGTAATGGATCCACACGATTTTATTGAGTAGGCAGGAATGATTCATTTTGCTTTGGGAAGTATCCTTGAGCACGATTAAAATTTAGCGAAGCAGCCTTGGGATTTGACGGCCCGGCGCTGTAAGGCCTGTGCGAAAAGACCGCAGCAGCTAAGCAAATTTTAAGCTTGATAAAATTTCAGCTTTTATAATAATAGAATATGAGAATCGGATTTGATGCGAAGCGTGCGACTGCAAATTTTACCGGCCTGGGTAACTACAGCCGTACGCTGATCCGGAACTTTGAGACCTACTACCCTGAACATGAATGCCTGCTCTTTACGCCCGTGCTGAAAAGAGTGAACCAGTATCCGGAGATTCTCGACCACCCTTCTACCCGGCTGATACTTCCCCCAGCCTGGTATCCGGGGCTGTTAAAGGCCTTATGGCGCACTATTTCCCTTGGAAAACTCGCCTCAGAACAGAAAATTGACGTTTTTCACGGGCTTTCAGGTGAATTACCCCTGTCTCTTTCTTCCGGGATCAAAGCGGTTTTAACTGTACACGACCTGATCTTTATCAGATTTCCCCAGTACTACAAGCCTCTTGACAGGTTCCTGTACCGCAAGAAACTAGAGTCGGCCTGCCGGCGCGCTGATATCATTCTGGCCATCTCTGAGCAGACAAAGAAGGATCTGATAGAATTTCTGGGTATAGCGCCTGAGAAGATCAGGGTACTTTATCAGACCTGCGATATATCTTTCCAGCAAAAGGTCAGCAAGGAGAAGATGGCAGAAGTGCGCAGAAAATATAGGCTTCCTGAAAAATACCTCCTGAATGTTGGCACGCTGGAAGAGCGGAAGAACACCCTGGTGCTGCTGAAAGCCATGACCCTTGTCCCTGCAGGAATGAAGCTGGTACTGGCTGGCCGGAAAACAGACTATACCGGGGTGCTTGAAAGTTTTATCCGAGAACATCAGCTTCAAGACCAGGTACTCATACTTGACAAGGTAAGTTTTGATGACCTTCCCGCCCTTTACCAGCTTGCAGAGATCTTTATTTACCCTTCCGTATTTGAAGGTTTCGGGATTCCGATTCTGGAAGCCCTGTTTTCAGGCGTTCCTGTAATCAGCTCCATGGGATCATGTTTTGCAGAGGCCGGAGGTCCGGACAGCATCTATGTGAACCCCGATGATTATGAGGAGTTTGCAAGGGTAATTCTGAATTTACCAGACGATCATCAAAAAAGAGAAAAAATGATCAGGAATGGTCGTATTTTTGCCGAAAAATTTTTACCGGCTACATTGAGTGCAGAACTATTGAAAGTGTACCAGGAAAGCTGATTAACAAGAAGGTACATGAACGACAGAGAAGCAGCGCTGGAAATACTAAAATCAGGTAAAACACTTTTATATCCGACTGATACAGTCTGGGGCATAGGATGTGATGCCCGCAATGAGAGTGCTGTACAAAGGGTCATTGAAATCAAACAAAGGCTTCCCGGTAAAAGCTTTATTATTCTGGTAGATGCCCCTGAGAAAATGGAGCAGTTTGTACAAGAAGTACCTTCCATTGCTTATGACCTGGTTGAATATGCTGAACATCCCCTGACACTTGTCTTTGACAGTGGAAAAAATGTTTCAGCTTCTGTGCTTTCCCCAACCGGCTCTATTGCCATACGGATTGTCAAACAGGGATTCTGCCATGAACTTATTAAAAGGTTCAGGGGTCCCCTGCTCTCTACTTCAGCCAATATAAGCGGTGAGCAGGCTGCTGCCGGATTTGCTGAAATCCCGGCATCCATTATTGAACAGGTTGATTATGTTGTTCCTGAAAGGGAAGCAAGGTTTATGACCCTTAAAGCCTCTACTATTATCAAATTATCAGATGACGGGACCTTTACATTTCTCAGACGCTGATCTTATTTCAATATGAACTTATGACTATAGAACTTACAGATCCTGTATTTGAGCTCATTTCAAGGGCCACGGCTAACACAGGCTTAAGTTCCTATGTAATAGGAGGCTACGTACGCGACAGCCTGTTAAAGCGTGAGTCAAAAGATATAGACGTACTTGTGATCGGAAGCGGCATTGAACTGGCTAAAGAGGTCGCCCGTCTTTGCGGAAGGGAAAATACCCTGGCCATCTTCAAAAACTTTGGTACGGCCATGATCCGGTATAAAAACATGGAACTTGAATTCGTAGGAGCCCGCAAAGAATCATACCGTGCAGATTCGCGTAAACCTATTGTGGAGAACGGAAGCCTGGAAGACGATATGGCCCGCCGTGACTTTACCATCAATACCATAGCATTTAATCTGGAGACCCGGTCAGCACTTATCGATCCTTATAACGGAATTGAAGACCTGAGGAATGGAATAATCCGCACTCCGCTGGATCCGGGCACTACATTTTCGGATGACCCGCTTCGCATGATGAGGGGCATCCGCTTTGCTTCCCAGCTTGATTTTACCATTGAAGAAAGATCGCTTGAGGCAATCGCCCTGAATGCCGAACGCATCCGGATCATCTCATTTGAGCGTATCAGCGATGAGCTCAACAAGATCATCCTTTCGCCCAGGCCATCAGTAGGTTTTATGCTGCTGTTTAAAACAGGCCTGCTGTCGATCATCTTTCCTGAAATGGCAGCTTTAAGCGGGGTTGAAGTGGTACAGGGTAAATCACATAAAGACAATTTTCTGCATACACTGGAAGTGCTTGATAATGTAAGCCGCGCAAGCGACAACCTCTGGCTGCGGTGGGCTGCTATTCTGCATGACATTGCCAAACCTATGACCAAGCGCTTTGATCCGCAGATAGGCTGGACCTTCCATGGGCATGAAGATAAAGGGGCAAGAATGGTATCAAAAATATTTCGCCATTTTCACCTTCCTTTGAATGAACATATGCGTTTCGTTGAGAAGCTTGTATTATTGCATCTGAGACCTATCGTGCTGGCCAAGGAAACGGTGAGTGATTCAGCAGTAAGGCGTCTGCTTTTTGAGGCAGGTGATGATATTGATGACCTGATGAGGCTCTGCCATGCCGATGTAACCACAAAAAATGAATACAAGGCAAAGAAATACAGA
Organism: Sphingobacteriales bacterium; assembly: GCA_043780395.1. GTDB lineage: Bacteria > Bacteroidota > Bacteroidia > Sphingobacteriales > Sphingobacteriaceae > JANLVJ01. Next base: position 800 of record JAYWCR010000163.1, on the reverse strand, counting down.
GATAATTTTGAGCTGGTAAAGTCTAAAATCTTTGATGTAGAACAGCGTGACAACATCCGCAACTGGCAACCACCCGTAAATGGACATGATATTATGGAAGCTTTTCATATTTCAGCCGGCCCGGAAATTGGAGTGCTTAAAAATTATATAAGAGAAGCCATTCTTGAGGGTGAAATACCTAATGAACGGGAACAGGCATTGCAATTATTACACAGGAAAGGCATAGAAATGGGCCTGGAACTTTATTTATAAATTTTTTACTTTTGTGAACGGTAACTACCCATGGCAATATATAGATTCAGGATCGCCTTCGAGGATTATGATGTAATGCGCGAAATTGACATCAGATCAAATCAGTCATTTGAAGATCTGCATAATGCGATCCATACCTCTGTCGGATACAAGAATGAAGTACCTTCATCTTTTTATATCAGCAACGATTACTGGCATAAAGGGGATGAGATTACGATATTCCCTAATGAACGCAGAAGAGAAAAGAATACGGCGCTGATGTCAGAATCCAAACTTCATAATTTCATCGAAGACCCGCATCAGAAATTTTATTATATCTCCAATTTTGACCGGCCCTATGATTTTCATGTGGAACTGATCCGGATTTTGATTGAACCCGACCCAAACCTCATTTACCCTGTCGTACTTAAAAGTTCAGGTGAACCTCCGCGCCAGTTCTCTATCAATATCAATGATGCGGTAAAAGCCGAAAATGAAGCTGATACTCATGATGAAGATGAAATAGATGAGGAGGAAGAGGCAGAAGAAAGAGGCGATTTTGCCAGCCA
>JAYWCR010000162.1:0-8690 GCA_043780395.1 Sphingobacteriales bacterium | reverse complement strand
AGCGGTTTTTTTACCGGCGGAGATGGAAAGGGGCTGGCATCTGTTCATTCAGAAAAGGGAGAAGACCTGATCATTGCTACCCAGAATCAGGACAGCCTGCGTGTGTTCAGCCCATATAAAAAGAGGGCTGAAAAAAGCCGCTGGATTAGTCTTGGTCAGGAAGATTCCTATGCAGATATTCTGTATAAAGGGAATAAAATTGACCATCAGGAGTTTTACCTCGGCTCAGGATATCTGTCCCAGTCGTCACGGAAATTTAAAATAGAGGCGGATATGCTCAGTATGTACATTACCGACTTCAGGGGCAGAAAACGGCAACTTAAATTTTAAGGCATAAAAAAAGCCACAACACTTTGGAGTTGTGGCCTTTTCAGGTGTTATGCTGTTAGAAGTTAAAGCCTACCTTGGCAAAGAAACGGCGCCCGTTCTGGCCCATCTGCACGGCATCAAAAGGACTGCCCGGCTCATTGTTATAGGCAAAATTGGCCTTTGCTCCCTGTACAACTCCCAGATCAGGATGCAGGTTGAAAATATTGTCACAACCCAAAGAGAAATGAGCTGATTTGCCCATTCTGTAGGTAAGGTACAGGTCAGATACTGTTTTTCCAGTATAATTATAAAGGTCAGCAACCATGGTATTCGGATCCTTGTCAAGGGGTACCATGGGGTTCAGTCCATCACCGTTCAGGCCATAACCCAGCAGGGTGATCTTGCCAAAATAGGTGAAGCGCATACCCACTGTAAACCCCTTATACCCATATTCAGGATTTAGAATGATCTTCTGGGGTGGGGCAGAGGCAAGGATAAAGTCTTTTTCACGATCGCTTAAAAAAGTCTGCTTTAAAAGGTCTGTACTGCTGAGCCTTGGCGGGTAATTTACCTTGTCAATGGTCATATGCTGTAAATTACCTGTCAGAATTACGCGGACACGGTGATTGCCGAAGTTTTTGTTATAATCAAAAACCAGGTCAAGGCCTGTATTGGTGGTATTGACAGCATTGGCAAAGAACTGGGCTGCGGTCACATGGGCAGCTTTCAGAGAATTTGTAAAGACCGGATCCAGGGTCGAATCAGATGCATTGAACTGGCCTGAAAGCACAATTCTATTCTTTACTTTGATCAGGTAACCATCTGCAGTAATGCTTAACTCAGGCATCGGTTTCAAGGTAAAACCAAGACCGAAATTCGTAGAAGTTTCCTGCTTCAGGTTGGTAATACCGGCAGACTTAGTGATCGGGCTGTAATTGGGGGCGATCTCTACATCCGATAGTTTTGTTCCCTGGCCATTGGTATAAGAAGAACTGTAATTGATCTGCTGCAGGGAAGGGGCTCTGAAGCCCGTACCTGCAGAAGCCCTGATATTGAAGTTATCAGCAATTTTATAGCGGGTGGCAATTTTTGTGCTGTAATTATATCCGAAATCGCTGTAATGCTCGATCCGGTTGGCAAAGTCAACGAGCCATTTTTTTGTGAAGTCAGCTTCCAGGTCTATATAGGCACCCAGTACTGAACGGTTAGCCGTTACCACATCTCTGGGCTGGAAACCAGGAAATCCCTGCGACCCGCTGTTTGATGTATAATTATTATAATTGGCATAAGAGTCAGCTTCTCCTGACTGGATCTTATAGCGCTCGTACCTGTATTCAGCACCTGCGCCTACGTTCAGCCCTGAGAAAACATCATAATGTTTATTCAGGTTCAGGTTACTGGTGTTCTGGAGAAACTGAGGTCCGCCGTCATAAAAATGAGTTTTTGCAGCACCCAGAGAGGCATTATAGGTCTTGTCACCATAAAAATGGAAAGTATTGTTTCCAAGGGTATTGCTCAGGTCCCAGTCAATGCCCTTGCCGATAATACCCTTCAAACCCAGGGCAATGGATGCATCAGTATTATGGGTCTGGATGATCGGATTGTAATAGGTATCAGTAGGGGTCGTAAAAATAATACCTGGTGCAGGAATGAAATTATCCTTTGCATCAAGGGGAAAACGTGTTGGTGCACTGGAGAAGTTGCGTGTAAAGGCATAATCGTCAGACTTCTTATAACTATAGCCTCCAAAACTATAGAATGTGGTGCGGGTACCTGCCAGCGGGATCTCTGAATTATAGAACAGGTTGACACTCTGGGAAGAGCCATCTCCGTTTGCACGCCGCACGGTGTTTACAGGCAGCGCCTGTCTGTTTGAATTTGTAGTATCATGGGTTTCGCGGAACGTCTTTCCATTGGTGGAATAATCAGCCGTAAAGTTTATAAACCCTGCATGCTTACCAATGGCAAGCCCATAATTGGCGTCTGCAGAAAAGGCATTGCCATCAATAGCACCGCCATGAGGGTATTCAGCTTTGGCCACAGCATACCGGGTATTGAACTTCGGATCGTTATACCCTGAATATCCGGCATTGACAGTAAGCTCGTTAATATTCTTTTTAAGCACCATATTGATCACTCCGGCAATTGCATCGGAGCCATACTGGGCAGATGCTCCGTCACGCAGAATTTCTACCCTGTCAATGGCTGCCATGGGAATGGAGCTCAGGTCAACACCTGAATTTCCGCGGCCCCGGGTGCCAAACACGGAAACAAAGGCTGTAGAATGCCTGCGTTTCCCGTTGATCAGAACCAGGGTCTGGTCTGGTCCAAGGCCTCTGAGCGTTCCCAGCTCCACATGGTCAGCACCATCAGAACCTGACTGCTTATTGTAATTAAATGAAGGGGCTGCATAATTTAAAATATCTGTAAGGTCGGAGCGGCCGGAGGTAATGGCTGCCCTGGTCACATTGACCACATCTATAGGAACAGGTGTTTCCAGTTTCACCCTGCCAGTGGACCGGGTGCCGATGGAGACAACTTCATTTAGCATAGACACGCTGCTTTCCAGCCTGATATTCAGGCTCAGGCGGCCGCTGGCATCCACCGTCAGGGGCTTGTACCCAGTATAGGTGATCTCCAGCTTTTCACCTGGCGCAAGAGGCAGACTAAACTGTCCGTTGGCCCCTGTGCTGGTACCACGGGAAGTTCCTTTTACATGGATAGATACTCCGGCCAGTACTTCTTTTGTGGCTGCATCCGAGATGATCCCTTTAACCGGTATATTTTGTGCTGATACCAGCTGATTTCCGAAAAAACAACAGCAGAAAATAAGAAGTATATATTTTTTCATAGGTGAGATAAGAGTTATAAACCCTCTCAAGATAAAAATTATTTAAATATTATATGACTTGTAAAACATTTTTCTGTAATTCCTGCATAATGACAAGGCCTTCCTGTCTTTAAAATGTTACTGTAATGAACTCATCCCTATGGAGTTCCGAAAAAAAATGATTAGCACCTTTACAGCAAGCATCCCATAAATCATTGGATTTAAAATTAAAAATGAATTACGAAAAGATCTTAGAACTTTTAGGCGTGGAGAATGAGACCCTGCTTACCCATACCTGTAAAACCGTTTTAAAAGAAGCACTTCAACTTCCTGGTTCAGATTTTACGGACCGTGTTTTTCTGAACTCGAACAGAAACAATCAGACGCTGATCAGCCTGAACAGGCTCTTTCATACAGGCAGGCTGGCAGGCACAGGCTATCTTTCCATATTGCCTGTTGACCAGGGAATTGAACATAGTGCCGGTGCATCCTTCAGCCCCAATCCAATGTATTTTGATCCTGAGAATATTGTCAGGCTTGCCATAGAGGGGGGATGCAATGCCGTAGCAAGTACGATTGGCGGTCTGGCGATGGTATCCAGAAAGTATGCCCATAAAATTCCTTTCATCGTAAAGATCAATCACAATGAACTGCTTTCCTATCCAAATAAATCTGACCAGATAAAATTTGGTTCCGTCAGGGATGCATGGAACCTTGGGGCAATGGCTATCGGAGCTACTATCTATTTTGGCTCTTCTGAATCAGACCGCCAGATCGTAGAAATAGCTGCAGCCTTTGAAGAGGCGCATGCGCTGGGCATGGTCACTGTGCTATGGTGTTACCTGCGCAACAATGCTTTTAAAAAAGACGGCGTTGATTACCATCTGTCGGCAGACCTGACAGGCCAGGCAAATCATCTGGGGGCTACCATTCAGGCAGATATCATCAAGCAAAAGCTTCCGGAAAATAATGGCGGATATAAAGCCCTGAATTCAGGGGGCGTTACCTATGGCAAGTATGATCAACGCATGTATACCGAGCTTTCCTCTGATCACCCCATTGATCTCTGCAGGTATCAGGTGATCAATGGCTATATTGGACGTGCCGGGCTTATCAATTCAGGAGGTGCTTCTGATGGAGATAAAGACCTGAAGGAAGCCGTGCGCACGGCCATCATTAACAAGCGTGCCGGAGGGATGGGCATGATTTCGGGCAGAAAATCATTTCAACGCCCCTTTGATCAGGGAGTGAATCTTCTGCATAGCATTCAGGACGTTTATCTTGAAGACCGGATCAGTATAGCCTAGATATTTTATTAGTTTCATACATGGAAGAAGCAACAAACATTACCACTTTGTTCATTGATATCGGTGGTGTTCTCTTGACAGATGGCTGGAACCGCAAGTCCAGAAAAGAGGCCGCACTAAAATTCGGACTCGATTATGCCGATATGGACGACCGGCATCACCTGACCTTTGATACTTTTGAAATTGGAAAGATCAGCCTTGATGAATATATGAAAAGGCTTGTATTTTATAAGAACCGCGATTTTACTGCTGCTGATTTTAAGGAATTCATGTTCGCCCAGTCAGCCCCGTTTACAGAGATGATCTCACTGATCTATTCACTTAAAAAAAAGTACAGACTGAAAATTGCGGTGGTCAGCAATGAAGGCCGTGAGCTTACTGAACACAGGATCCAGAAATTTAAACTGGATGGTTTTGTAGATTTTTTTATTTCCTCCTGTTTTGTGCACCTGCGTAAACCAGATACTGAAATATTTCAGCTTGCCCTTGATATCGCACAGATACCGGTAGAGGAAATCCTTTATATAGAAGACCGCCAGTTGTTTGTGCAGGTGGCCGGAACGCTTGGTATTAAGGGAATACAGCATACTGACTATGCCTCTACGGTTGAAAAACTAAAGATATTCGGACTTATCCCTGAACAGCCCATTCAGATATGACGGCCATCTCCTGTATCCTTTGCCTGAACGGAGGCTCCTCCAGCCTTAAGTTTTCGGTTTATGAATCCGCGGAGCCCCTGAAGCTCCTCCTTTCAGGTGAGCTGGAGCGTATGGGTACGGATCATCCGGGTTTTACCTTCAGTAAAGCCGGCTCAGGAGAAAAAATAAAAGTTGATATGCATGCAGCCTCTATGGCCGGGTCAGTAGATTTTTTGATCAGCTGGCTCCATGCCCAGGAATTTTTTAGCCGTATTCAGGCCATAGGTCATAGGATCGTACATGGTATGGGTCATATAAAGCCAGAGGAGGTTAGTCCCGGGCTTATGAAGGAACTCCATGCCATCAGTGCATTCGATCCTGAACACCTGCCCTCAGAAATCTACCTTATAGAACAGTTTCAGCTTCATTACCCGGGTATAGTACAGTTTGCCTGTTTTGATACATCCTTTCATGCCACCATACCTCTGAAAGCCTTCATGCTTCCTATCCCAAGACGTTATTTAGCAATGGGGATCAGGCGTTATGGATTTCATGGTCTTTCATACAGCTATTTACTCCAGGAATACTCAAGCCTTGCTGGCATCGAGGCCGGCAAGGGAAGAATCATTATTGCCCATCTTGGTAACGGGGCAAGCCTTGCAGCCATTAAGAATGGGCAAAGCATAGATACTACCATGGGCTTTACACCGGGTGGCGGCATCCCCATGAGCAGCCGTACGGGTGATCTGGACCCTGGTCTTGCCTTTTATTTTATGAACACCGGTAAACTTGACGCAGCGCAGTTCAGCCATCTGGTGAATCATGAATCAGGCCTGCTTGGAATGTCAGAAACAAGTAGCGATATGCGTGATCTGCATGAAAGCAGCGCCGGAGACAACCGGGCCACAGAGGCGGTTGAAGTATTTTGCTATGGGGTCAAAAAGCAGATCGGCGCTTATGCGGCCGCGCTGGGTGGGCTGGATACCCTTATTTTTTCAGGAGGTATTGGCCAGAATGATCCGCAGGTGAGGGCCATGGTCTGTGAGGGGCTTGAATTTCTGGGCATCAATATTGACCCTGTATCCAATCAGGCCGGTGACTACTGCATTTCAGCGAAAGAAAGTAAGGTCTCTGTGTTTGGAATGAAGACCAATGAAGAGTTAATGATTGCCAGATTTGTTTTGGCGCTTCTTAAAAATTCTGATAAAAACACTAATGGTTAAAGAATCAAATTCTCTGCAGTCAGCCCCTCTATCCGCTGAACTTTTAACCCGAATGAACGCCTACTGGCTTGCAGCAAACTATCTTTCCGTTGGGCAGATTTATTTATATGGAAACCCGCTTCTAAAAGAGCCGTTAACGCTGGCGCATATCAAGCCCCGGCTCCTGGGGCATTGGGGAACGACACCTGGGCTGAATTTTATTTATGTACACCTCAACCGGATCATCAAACTTTATGACCTGAACATGATCTATATAACCGGACCTGGTCATGGTGGCCCGGGGCTGGTGGCAAATACATACCTTGAGGGTACCTATACAGAACTTTATCCTGCAATTACCCAGGATGAGCAGGGTTTGAAGAATCTATTCAAACAGTTCTCCTTTCCCGGGGGTATTCCAAGCCATGTAGCTCCGGAAACACCGGGTTCAATCAATGAGGGAGGCGAGCTTGGTTATTCCCTGCTTCATGCTTTTGGGGCCGTTTATGACAATCCTGACCTGATCGCTGTCTGTGTCATTGGTGATGGGGAAGCAGAGACAGGTGCACTTGCTGCAAGCTGGCATTCAAATAAATTTCTTAATCCTGCAATCGATGGGGCTGTTATCCCCATTTTGCACCTCAACGGTTATAAGATAGCCAACCCCACGATTCTTGCACGGATTCCTGAGACAGAGCTTATCCAGCTTCTAAGCGGGTATGGATACAAGCCCTACTTTGTAGAGGGTGATAAACCAGAGGAGGTACATCAGTTGCTTGCTGCCACTCTTGATCAGATCATCCGCCAGATCAGGGACATTCAGAAAGACGCCCGCGAAAATGGATTTAAGGAACGCCCGCTCTGGCCAATGATCGTGTTCAGAACCCCCAAGGGCTGGACCGGTCCTGCAGTTGTTGACGGTGTGCAGGTTGAGGGAACATGGAGGGCGCATCAGGTTCCTGTGACAGATATGGCTACAAATCCCGGGCATATCAAAATCCTGGAAACGTGGATGAAAAGCTACCAGCCCTCTGCGCTTTTTGATGCTGCCGGGAAACTGGTTCCGGAGCTTGCTGAACTTGCTCCCCTTGGAAACAGCCGCATGGGAGCCAACCCCCATGCTAATGGCGGACTACTTCTGAAAGACCTGAAAATGCCCGATTTCAGAGACCATGCGGTCTCTGTTCCTGTCAGTGGAACTATAGAAGCCGAGGCGACCCTGATTGCCGGATCTTTTCTGCGCGATGTGATGAAAATCAACTGGGATGAACGGAATTTCAGGATTTTTGGACCAGATGAAACCGCTTCTAACCGGCTAAGTCATCTTTTTGACATCACCAGCCGCATCTCTACGGCGGAAATACTAAAAACAGATGATCATATAGCCCCAGATGGCAGAGTGATGGAAGTGCTGAGCGAACATCTTTGCGAAGGCTGGCTTGAGGGTTATCTGCTGACTGGCAGGCATGGTTTTTTTTCATGCTATGAAGCATTTATTCATATCATTGATTCGATGTTCAACCAGCATGCAAAATGGCTTAAAGTGTCAAGAACGATTCCCTGGCGCAGGCCGGTTGCTTCTCTGAACTACCTGCTCACAAGCCATGTATGGAGACAGGACCATAATGGGAACAGCCATCAGGATCCTGGGTTTTTGGATGTGGTGGCCAATAAAACTTCTGATATCATCCGAATTTATCTTCCGCCTGATGCAAATACACTTCTTTCTGTGATGGACCATTGCCTGCGAAGCAGAAATTATATCAATGTGATAGTGGCGGGTAAACAGCCTGAACTTCAGTGGCTTGATATGGAATCAGCGGTAAGGCATTGCACGGCCGGCCTTGGTATCTGGGAATGGGCCAGCAATGACAAGGATTGTGAGCCCGATGTAGTGATGGCCTGCGCCGGGGATGTGCCTACCCTGGAAACCATTGCTGCCGTAAAGATCCTTCGTGAGCATTTTCCTGAAATGAAGATCAGGGTGATCAATGTAGTTGACCTGATGACCCTTCAGCCTCAATCCGAACACCCCCATGGCCTGCATGACAAGGATTTTGACATTCTGTTTACCCGCAACAAGCCTGTTATTTTTGCCTTTCATGGCTATCCTTTATTAATTCACCGGCTTACGTACCGCAGAACGAATCATGGAAACTTTCATGTTAGGGGGTATAAGGGAGAGGGTACTACCACGACCCCTTTTGATATGGTAGTATTAAATGATCTCGACCGATTTCACCTGGTTTCAGATGTGATCGACCGCCTGCCTGAACTGGGATCAAAAGGTGCTTATATTAAGCAATACCTGAGGGATAAGCTTCTGGATCATAAGGCATATGTAAGGAAATATGGCCAGGATATGCCCGAGATCCGTGACTGGAAATGGAAGGATAAGCCGGAT
>JAYWCR010000161.1:0-2551 GCA_043780395.1 Sphingobacteriales bacterium | reverse complement strand
ACCAACAGGGGAAAGACAGGTTCCCTGCTGAGCGCATGGCCGTTGAAATGGAGATGGTTCAGAAAGCTGATCACCTGGTGGCTGTTTGCCCCCAGGATGAGGCCGATCTGATCAATCATTACAGGGCAGATCCATCAAAGATTACTATCATTCCCTGCGGATTTAACCATGAAGAGTTCTACCCTGTAAACAGGTTGCTTTCCAGAATGATCCTGGGCCTGAAAACTGATCAGAGGATTATTCTTCAACTGGGCAGAATGGTAGAAAGAAAAGGCATCGACAATGTCATTCAGGCCCTCGGCCTGATGAAAATTGCCGGCCAGGCGGTTCCCCTGCTCATTGTTGTTGGCGGGGAAACTGACGACCCAAACCTTGATCAGAGCCATGAAATGGCAAGGTTAAAGAACCTGACCCTAAAGCTGGATCTGACTGATAATGTAATGTTTACAGGCAGAAAGAACAGAGAGATTCTAAAATACTATTACAATGCTGCAGATCTTTTTATTACGACTCCCTGGTACGAGCCTTTTGGAATTACCCCGCTGGAATCTATGGCCTGCGGCATTCCGGTCATTGGATCAAATGTGGGCGGAATAAAATATTCTGTTAAAGATAAAGAAACAGGGTTTCTGGTAGAACCCAAAGATGCCGTTACGCTTGCGGAGAAGATCCAGTATCTGCTTACAAAGCCAGTGGAATACCGCAGGTTCTCAGAAAATAGTAAGGTTCGCGCCCGGTTGATGTTCAGCTGGGTCGAAGTATCCCGAAAGATGAACCTGCTATATGAGCATATAATTCTCAAATCCCAGGTCCGGACTGCTACTGTGAGTGCAGTGGATCATATCAGGCTGGCATTCAGGCAAACAGCGGCTTCTTTCATAAAGGCATCCCAGCAGCTTGGTGAGCCAGTTCTGGAAGCTGCAGAGAGCATGGTTCACTGCCTGCAGAATGGAAACAAGATTCTTATCTGTGGCAATGGAGGTAGTGCAGCAGAAAGCCAGCATCTTGCTGCCGAACTTGTCGGAAGGTTCAGGATAGCCCGGCGCCCAGGTCTTCCGGCTTTATCGCTGGCTGCTGATACTTCTGTGATCACTGCATGGGCAAATGATTTTAGTTTCGAGGAAATTTTCTCGCGTCAGGTGGAAGCATTTGGCCAGCCCGGTGACATGCTCATCTGTCTGAGCACAAGTGGTACCTCCGCAAATATTCTCAAGGCCATCCATAAAGCAAGAGACCTTAAGATGAAGACACTGCTTCTTACAGGGGCTAATGAGCATGTGGCTTTTGCTGACCTTACCATCAAAGTACCCTCACAACATACTCCCTGCATCCAGGAAATTCATCTGCATATCATTCATACTTTATGTGAACTGGTAGAAAAAATACTTTTTGAAGAGACCCAGACCAGCCCTTCATCAGAAAGGGAATCACCAGGCAAGGAACTCTCCATGACTGTTCATTCAGAAAGGGCCGCCCTTATCCAGTTTAATTCAAAATCAGCCTGATGGAGAAAGCCGTGTTTATTGATAAAGACGGAACATTGATAAGGGATATTCCTTACAATATCGATCCTGCACTTATTTCATTAAGCCCTGGAGCAGGAAAAGCCCTGAAAGACCTGAAAAACAAAGGCTTTATGGTTATTGTAGTGACTAACCAGGCGGGGATCGCCTGGGGATACTTTACTGAAGCAGGGCTTGTTCCTGTCTTTAAAAAAATTAATGACCTGCTCCCTGAGGGCATCGTTGCAGATGATTTTTACTTTTGTCCGCATCACCCTTCAGGACTGGTACCTGAGTTCTCAATTTCCTGTTTTTGCCGCAAACCTAACCCGGGAATGCTCTACAGGGCTGCAGAAGAATGGAATATAGACCTTTGCCGGTCATGGATGATCGGAGATATCCTTAATGATGTAGAGGCAGGGAACAGGGCGGGGTGCAGAAGCATTCTGCTGGATACCGGAAATGAAACTGAATGGATACATGGTGCATTCCGTACTCCCTTCTTTAAGGTATCGACGCTTGACGAGGCTGCCTGTAAAATCATCAGCTGCGATTCCATAACCATGAAGGCCTGAGCGATGGAGAACAATTCCTATACAGATATCATAAACAGATTTACGGGTCAGAAGGTGGTTGTTATAGGCGACTTTATTCTTGACTCTTTTATAAAGGGCAGGAGCAACCGGCTTTCACCAGAAGCTCCTGTTCCGGTAGTAGATGTAGAAAGCTCATGTTTTTATTGTGGAGGTGCGGCAAACACGGCATTGAACCTGCAAAGGATGGGTGCTCAGGTTATACTTATCACGGTAACGGGTGATGATGAATGGAGTTTGCGCGGGCTTCAGATCCTCTAGCAGGCAGGTATAGACACCCGCTTTGTAATCCGTGATCCTGCAAGGACTACCTTACTCAAAACCAGGGTAATGGCAGGGAGCCAGCTGCTGGTAAGATATGATCAGGGAACCTGCTCACCGATAAACAGCAAAACAGAAAACTTGCTTGCTGGTTATATGCATGAGGCCTTTATCCTTTGCAAAACCTTGCTGATT
>JAYWCR010000160.1:0-3454 GCA_043780395.1 Sphingobacteriales bacterium | reverse complement strand
GATGCTGAACTGATGCTGAATACCAATAAAGGGTATTCTTACGCAGCTTCTATTAAACTGGAACGTAATGTGAATGGCTTGTTTACTGCCCTGATGTATACCCATAGTGATTCACGTTCGGTAAATGACGGTGGTTCTATTGCCCAGTCAGTATGGTCTCAGCGCCCGGTTTCAGGTGATCCGAATGCGAATGTGACCTCATTTTCATCTTATAGAGTGCCAAACAGAGTTCTTGGAATTATCTCTTACCGCAAGGAGTATGCTAAGTTTATGGCAACTTCCCTCGGTCTTACCTATGAGTACCTTGCAGGTGGCGGATCAAGCTATACCTATAGTGGTGATATCAATGGTGATGGTGTAACAAACAATGACCTGATTTATGTTCCCCGCAATTTTAGCGAAATGAACTTTGTAGATGTGATCAAGAATAAAGTGATCACGTATACAAAAGCTCAGCAGGCCATCGACTTTGAAAGCTATATCAATCAGGATCCTTACCTGAAAACAAGACGCGGAAAATATGCAGAAAGAAATGGTCTGCTGAATCCATACTTTGGTCAGACTAACCTTAACCTGACCCAGGACTTCTTCCTGCAAGCTAAAAATGGAAAAAGAAATACCCTGCGCTTTACTGCCGATGTATTCAATTTCCAGAATCTGGTGAACAAGAACTGGGGTGTAGTGAAAGTACCTTATACGACTGGTAGTCTTATCAAGTACGCAGGAGTAGATGCAGCAACCGGAAAGCCTACTTTCCAGATGAACTACCTTGACGCTACAAACAAAGTCCCTTATACCTCTACCTTCTACAATCCAGGAACATCATACTGGACCATGCAGTTAGGCATTAAATATATCTTCCAATAAGATCTGTTACCTATTATAAAGCCCCGCTTCTGTCAAGGAAGCGGGGCTTTTATTTTTTAGGTGGTATTGCAACGCCCGGCATGGGCGCATAAAAGATTTTATTTGTCGTTCAGGCCTTTTCCGGCAAGGATCCAGGGAATATATTTTTCTATTCTTGCCTGCCTGGTTGAAGTTTGACTGGCTGCAGAGAAATGAAGCAGGTAACCCCGTTGCCTGCCCGGAGTCAATACTTCAAAAGCAGTTTTTAATTCAGGCATCTCCTGAAGGGCCTGCTGGAATTCTGCAGTCATCTTGAATTCAGCAGTTTCTTTAAGGGCTACCTTTAATCCGGCTCTTTCCACCTCAACAGCTTCTTTAATATAGGCTTTCAGGGTTGACTCCATGCTCAGCACCTGTTCAAGATGTGTAAACCTGATCTGCCGGGCTGACTGTACATTTTCGGTCTGCTGCACCAGAATACCCTGCCCATCATTCAATAAGGCCCCCCTCATGAATAGCAATGCACAATACTCCTTAAAACCATGGATCAGCACAATATTACTGTTCTCAAAGGTATAACAGGGGCAACCCCATTTCAGTTCCTCAGTCAGGCCCGTATCCAGAATAAACAATCTCAATTCTGAATAAAGCTCCTGCCACTTTGTGTCTTTAGAAAAAAACCAGTCGACCTTTGGATTCATACCCCATCATTTACATGCAGTTATCTAATACATATAGGTATTGCCTTCGTAAACAATACTTAAGCGGTGCGCCTGAGCATCGGGCTTAGTTTCTACCCTTCCTATGATTTTGGCATCAATATCAAAGTTGCGGCTAATGCGGATCACCTCATCTGCATCTGCAGCATCCAGGTAAAGCTCCATGCGGTGACCCATATTAAAGACCTGGAACATTTCATGCCAGGCGCTTTCTGATTCAGACTGAATCAGACTGAACAGAGGAGGAAGCTCAAAGAGTGAGTCTTTTATGATATGAAGGGTTGGGTCTGAAAAATGAAGCACCTTTGTTTGCCCGCCCCCTGAACAATGCACCATTCCGTAGATCCGCGCATGCAGGGCCTCAGAAATGGCCTTGATGACCGGCGCATAGGTACGGGTAGGGGAGAGAATTAATTTTCCTACTGTAATTTCTTCCGTATGATCTTCACCCGTCAGAAAAGAATGGTACTTGATGGTCACCGGTTCAAGCAGCCCCTTTGTACCTGAATAGGTAAGGTCAGAAGGAATGGCTCCATCAAAACTTTCAGGGTATTTCTGGCCGATACTGCTCTCAAGTACATCATGCCTGGCCGAGGTAAGTCCATTGCTGCCCATACCCCCGTTATATTCCTTTTCATAGCTTGCCCTGCCTGAGGAGGCCAAACCTACGATCACCTGCCCTGCGCGGATCCGGGCGTTGTCAATGACATCACTTCGTTTCAGGCGGCAGGTCACTGTAGAGTCAACGATGATCGTACGTACAAGATCACCCAGGTCAGCCGTTTCGCCACCCGTAGAATAAATTTCCATTCCATGGCGGCTCAGCATCTCCAGAACCTCTTCGGTGCCTTCAATGATCTCTTTAATTACAGATCCGGGTATCAGGTGTTTGTTGCGGCCAATAGTTGAGGAGAGTAAAATCGGGCCCATGGCACCTACGCACAGCAGGTCGTCGGTATTCATGATCACTGCATCCTGGGCAATACCTCTCCAGACAGAAATATCGCCGCTTTCTTTCCAGTAAAGATAAGCAAGGGATGATTTTGTACCTGCACCGTCGGCATGCATCACATTGCACCATTCCGGGTCCCCGGCCAGCAGGTCAGGAATGATCTTGCAGAATGCCTGGGGAAACAAGCCTTTATCAATATTCTTTATGGCAGCGTGTACGTCTTCTTTTGAAGCGGAAACGCCTCTTTGCTCATAGCGCTTCTGGTGGATAGGCATAGGTAGGTACCGGCAGGTTAAAAGGGATGCCGGCAGGGCAAAAATAGGACTATTCAGTAAATATCATTATCTATTTAAATAAGTAAAATCCTAAAATATATAAATGATTTTCATTTTAACTTTCAATTTTAAGGCATAAAAAAAGGCTTTTCCGTTTAGGGAAAAGCCTTTTAAGGGGAACTGTACTCTATGCGGACTATTTTATAAACAGAAGTTCTCTGAATTTTGGTAATGGCCAGATAGTATCGTCAATAAGCATTTCAAGCTTGTCGACATGGTAACGGATGTTCTCGAAGTGTGATTTTACAGTTTCGTCATAGGCAATGGCCCGCTCACGAAGGTCTTCAATCTTATTGGCAACCTTTCTTGCCTCCAGCATCGCATCTGCATTGCTTTTGGTTTCAGACATATGCAGGGAAATCTCCTTGATGATCTCGATCTGTGGTTTGGCGATCGATTCACCCAAGCCTATATCCTGCAGGCCTTTTACGTTTAAGATCAGTTGATTCAGGTACTGGACAGCGGTCGGAATGATCTGGTTATTCACCATATCATTAATAACGCGGGCCTCGATCTGAAGCTTCTTTACATAGGTCTCCAGCATAATCTCATGACGGGCATGAATTTCACGGGCACTGAATACCTTTAATTTTTCAAATAGA
>JAYWCR010000159.1:0-12252 GCA_043780395.1 Sphingobacteriales bacterium | reverse complement strand
GAGATCGTATTCCATTTGGGCAGCTCTGTACTGCAATAGGCAAATATATCTGTAATGAGCCGCATGGACTGCTCAGGCGGGTAGATATAGGTTCCCCTGGCAGCATACTCTTTCAGAATATCATTCTGAATAGTACCTGACAAGGATTTCAGGTCCACGCCCTGTTTTTTGGCCAGGGCAATATACATACAGAGCAAAATAGCTGCAGTCGCGTTAATGGTCATGGACGTACTGATCTTTGCCAGGTCAATACCGGCAAAGAGTTCTTCTATATCAAGCAAAGAATCAATGGCAACACCCACCTTGCCAACTTCACCTTCAGCAAAAGCATGATCTGAATCATAGCCGATCTGGGTGGGAAGGTCAAAGGCAACTGACAGACCGGTAGTTCCCTGCTCAAGCAGGTAATGGTAGCGTTTATTAGATTCAGCAGCGGTTGAAAAGCCGGCATACTGGCGCATGGTCCATAATTTTCCACGGTACATATCAGGCTGAATACCACGGGTATAAGGGTACTGGCCAGGGGAACCTGGGTTTTGGACGGGTCCTGAGTAAAGCTCCTGAACTGGAATTCCCGAACTTGTTCTGATCTCCTTTTTCATTGGGTAGTTGATACGAATGATTACTTAAAACAATTGCCTGACTTCTTGTTTGATTAGTTTTGTAGCAAAACTGTAGGGATCGGGATCCATCAGGTTCTGGGTTTCAAGAATTTTTCTGCTCAGCTCGGCTCCATTTGCACCTTCGGGTAACCTTGCCATCTGGTCATTGATCAGAAAACTGGTCTCATCTTTAATGCGCAGTACGATCTCCCAGGCCTCTTCTGTAATATAGATCTGCTGGCTCAGGTTATGATTAAACTCTGTTCTGAGCTCATCCAGGGCCTGTACCTGCAACTGCCTTGCAGAAATGCCGGTTTCATAGATGCGCAGCAACAAGCTCGAAGGGTTTGTCCGTTCCACAAAAAGGATCATCCGTTCATAGGCATTCAAACGAAGGGGAAGCATTTTATTGATGGTTTTAAGTTTCAGTTCCAGGGAACGTCTTTCACGCTCTTCTCTTAAAAAACTTTTTACAATCAGGAGCATGCCCCCCAGTACGACCAGCGATGGCAGAATAATTTTTAGCAGATCAAGGAATATAGCCAGGTTCATAGAAAGGGTTTTGAAACAAAAATCATGATTAAAACTTATATTTGCACAAGAGATAATTCGTATGGAAAAAACAGCAGAAGCACTGGTGAATTTTACAAGCGGTGCGGTACAGGAAATAAAGGATATTATCAGGGCTAAAGACTCTGAAGCGCTGGGCTTGCGCCTTGGCGTTGAGGGCGGGGGTTGTGCCGGTCTTAGTTATACGATCGCCTTTGACCAGAAGAAAGAAAATGATCTTGAATACCTTATTGAAGGTATCCCGGTTTATATGAACAAGGCACATAGCCTGTACCTCAGCGGTATGGAAGTAGATTACCAGGATGGGCTTAACGCAAGAGGCTTTACGTTTAAAAATCCGAATGCACAGTCGACCTGCGGTTGCGGAAGTTCCTTTGGGGTATAAACCAAAAACGAAACCTGTTGAACTATATTGAAATTCTCCGTGAAAGTTTTAATTCGATAAAGGGAAATAAACTCCGTACTACCCTTACTGCCCTGATCATTTCTATAGGCATTATGGCCCTGGTTGGAATACTTACCTCAATCGACGGCATAAAAAGTTCTCTTTCAGATAATTTTGCCCTGATGGGGGCCAATTCGTTCAAGATCCAGAACCGTGGGCTGAATATCCGTATTGGAGGCCAGGGAAGGTCTGAGCCAAAAACCTATAAGCCTATCAGTTTTCTGGAAGCAGTTGACTTTAAAAGCACCTTCAAAAGCACGGCTATTGTTTCGGTCTCTACCTCTGCATCAAGAGGGGCAACTATCAAGAACGAAACGGACAAGACCAACCCTAATATTTCTGTATTGGGTGGCGACGAAGCTTATGCAGCTACCTCAGGATACAAGATCTCCTCAGGCCGCAATTTCACATCTGCAGAAGTTGACGGAGGAAGTAATGTCACCATTATCGGTGATGAAATAAGTAAAAAGCTTTTTAAAAACACTGATCCACTGGGAAAGCTTATTTCCATAGGATCAGAAAAATTTACAGTCATCGGTCAGTTTGAAAGCAAAGGCTCATCTACAGGGTTGAATGGCGATAAAGTATGCCTAATTCCTTTGTTGAAGGGGAAGGCGCTTAATAATAGCCTTCACCCTACCTATAGCATTGTGGTGCAGGTTCAGAACCCTACCCAGATGGAGATGCTGATCGGGGAGGCAAAGGGAGCTTTTAGAAATATCCGTAAACTCAAGCAGGGCCAGGAAGAGAATTTTGACATCTCCAAAAGTGATGAACTGATCAACCAGCTTTTGGGAAATCTAATGATCGTGACCGTTGCCGCTACGGCTATAGGTATTATCACTCTCTTTGGGGCCTCTATTGCCCTGATGAATATTATGCTGGTCTCAGTAACTGAAAGAACCCGTGAGATAGGGATCCGTAAAGCAATTGGTGCTACGTCTGAATATATACGGCGACAGTTCCTTGCTGAAGCCCTGGTGATCTGCCAGCTTGGAGGAATAGGAGGAATTTTTTTAGGGATCCTTATCGGAAACGGCGTATCAAGCCTTATTGGCGGGGGCTTTATAATCCCCTGGCTCTGGATAGCCGGGGGCATTCTTGTCTGTGTGTTCGTAGGGATCTTCTCAGGCCTTTATCCAGCCATTAAAGCTTCCAGGCTTGACCCTGTAGAGGCCTTAAGGTATGAGTAGGCACTTATTCCGGAGTGCGGTGCTGATATTGCTGTTCGTAATAGGTTTTATAGGCACCTGTTGTAATGGCTTCAAGCCAGACCTCATTTTCTAGATACCAGTCTACGGTCAGGCTTAATCCCTGTTCAAACTGCAGGCTGGGTTTCCAGCCGAGTTCATTCTGAAGCCTTGACGAATCAATGGCATAGCGCTGGTCATGGCCAGCACGGTCAGTGACAAAACTTATAAGTTTTGCGGACTCACCTTCAGCTCTCCCGAGCTTCTGATCCATAATACGGCAGAGCAGGTTGATGACATCAATATTTTTCCATTCATTATGACCACCTATATTATAGGTTTCTCCGGCTTTAGCCTTATGATAGATCAGGTCAATAGCCCTGGCATGGTCTTCCACAAATAACCAGTCACGGATATTATCACCCTTCCCATATACAGGAACAGCTTTTTTCAGCTTTATATTATTGATGGCAAGGGGAATAAGCTTTTCAGGAAAATGAAAAGGTCCGTAATTATTGGAGCAGTTCGAGATAACCGCATCCAGGCCATAGGTATCATGGTAGACCCTTACAAAATGGTCCGATGCAGCTTTTGATGCCGAATAAGGGCTATGCGGATCGTAGGCCGTAGTTTCTGTGAACAGGCCGGTAGCGCCAAGGCTTCCGTACACCTCATCGGTAGATACATGGTAAAAGCGGTGACGGCTGAAGTCATTCTTCCAGTATTTCAGGGCTGAATTCAGCAGATTAACCGTCCCTACTATGTTGGTAAGCACAAATTCCAGCGGATTTGAGATTGACCTGTCTACATGGGACTCAGCAGCCAGATGAATGATCCCATCTGGCTGAAAATCAGCAAATACCTTATCAACCTGCAGGGCATCATTGATATCACCCTTTACAAAGCTGTAGTTGGGCCTGTTTTCAATATCCCGAAGATTATTCAGATTGCCCGCATAGGTTAATTTGTCAAAATTCAGGATCTGGTATTCAGGATATTTATTGACAAATAACCTTACCACATGTGATCCTATAAATCCTGCACCTCCGGTGATAATGAGTTTCATAGAAAAAGAGTTAAATCAATGAGTTCCCGGCCAGGTTCTTCTCCCAGGCCCAGGCAGAGGTTAACATATCTTCCAGACCCAGTTCTGCCACCCAGCCCAGTACATTCGTTGCTTTCTGTACATCTCCATAGATCTGTACTACATCACCCGTACGCCGGGGGCCGGTCTTATAGTTCAGCTTTACACCTGTAGAAGATTCAAACGTATGAATAACCTCCAGCACACTGAACCCATGACCCGTTCCCAGGTTAAAGATCTCGTTTGGCAGGGTATTTTCTGTCTTCAGCAAACGGGCACAAGCCAGCACATGAGCTCTTGCCAGGTCAACAACATGAATATAATCGCGGATACAGGAACCATCGGGAGTATCATAATCTGTACCGAAAACGGTCAGGGGGCCGATTTTGCCAATAGCCGATTGTGTAATAAAGGGTACAAGGTTATTTGGGCTGCCCAAAGGCAATTCGCCTATCAGGCCGGAGCTATGCGCACCTACCGGATTGAAATAGCGGAGTGAAATAGCCTGCAACTGCCCTGCGGCAGTACTGAACTCAAGTATTTCCTCGCACATCTGTTTTGTATTGCCATAGGGCGATTCTGCCTTTTTAAAGGGTGCAGATTCTGAAACAGGCAAGGTATCGGGCTGCCCGTATACAGTACAGGATGAAGAAAATACAAGCTTAAGCCCTTTACCACTTGCCTCCATCATGGTAAGCAGGCTACCTACATTGTTTCTGTAATAAGCCAAAGGTTTTGATACGGATTCACCCACAGCCTTGAAGGCTGCAAAATGGATAACAGCCTTTATGTCGGCATGGCGCCCATAAAAGTCGCGCAGAAGGGCTTCATCTTTCAGATCAAACTGTTCAAACAGAGGGCGTTTACCGGTAATCTTTTCAATGCCGTCCAGGACCTGGATAGTGGAATTGCTCAGGTCATCTATGATGACAGGCTCATAGCCTGCCTTGATAAGTTCCACAACAGTATGTGAGCCAATATATCCGGTACCCCCGGTCACAAGTATTTTTTCTGCCATCTTATTTATTATAGGTACTGAAATCTTTATGAAGCAGCTCCTGCTCGGGCAGGCTTTTAAAATACTCATAAGTAATTTTAAGCCCTTCTGCCCTGTTCACCTTAGGCTCCCAGTTCAGGATAGACCTTGCCTTTGTAATATCAGGCTTGCGTTGTTTCGGATCGTCGACCGGAAGATCTACATAAATCATTTTCTGTGTAGTACCTGTTAATTTTATGATCTCCTCGCCAAACTGGGCAATAGTGATCTCATCAGGGTTACCGATATTGACCGGATTAGGATAATCACTTAAAAGCAGGCGGTAGATGCCTTCAACAAGGTCATCTACATAACAGAATGAGCGAGTCTGGC
The DNA here is from genome assembly GCA_043780395.1 of Sphingobacteriales bacterium. Taxonomy (GTDB): domain Bacteria; phylum Bacteroidota; class Bacteroidia; order Sphingobacteriales; family Sphingobacteriaceae; genus JANLVJ01. The sequence goes on along the minus strand of JAYWCR010000159.1, from coordinate 6,992 downwards.
TTCCATCGCCAAATACAGTGAGGTCTTCACCACGAAGTGCCTGTCCGATAAATGCAGGAAGAACCCGGCCATCATTCAGCCGCATTCTGGGACCATAGGTATTAAAGATACGAATAATACGTGTTTCCAGCCCATGAAAGGTATGGTAGGCCATGGTAATAGCTTCCTGAAAGCGCTTTGCTTCATCATAAACGCCTCTGGGGCCCACAGGATTTACATTTCCCCAGTACTCTTCGGGTTGAGGATGTACGGATGGGTCACCATAAACTTCCGAAGTTGAGGCAACAAGGATCCGGGCATTCTTGGCTCTGGCAAGACCCAGCAGGTTATGCGTACCAAGAGAACTTACCTTTAAAGTCTGAATAGGAATTTTAAGGTAATCAATAGGGCTTGCCGGTGAGGCAAAATGTAGTATATAGTCAAGGTCACCAGCTACATGAACGAAGTTGGAAACATCATGGTTATAGAATATAAATCGTTCTTCCTTGAACAGGTGCTCAATATTTTTAAGCGATCCGGTGATAAGGTTATCCATACCTATAACGGTATAGCCTTCTTTCATGAATCGGTCACATAAATGAGACCCAAGAAAACCTGCGGCACCAGTGATCAGAATTCGTTTTGTATTCATATGATAATTTATTAAGACCCCGGGGCTGGAAGATCCGGTTCAGTTTTGATTATTGAGTTTTATATCGTTTGTTCTGCTATCAGCTGGCGGCCGATACTGCTATAGTAAAAGCCCATCTCTTTCATTTTATCAAGATCATACAGATTACGGCCATCAAAAACTACAGGTGCCTTTAAAGAATTTTTCATTCTTTCGAAGTCAGGGGTTCTGAATACAGACCATTCAGTGACAATGATCAGGGCATCTGCATCTTCAAGTGATGCATATTCGTCCTGACCATAATGAAGCTTGTCACCAAAAATATGTTTTACATGTCCGATAGCTTCAGGATCGTAGACACTAAGTGCGGCACCCTCCTGTAAAAGGCGTTCAATGATATGTACAGCAGGAGCTTCGCGGATGTCATCTGTTTCAGGCTTGAAGGCAAGCCCCCAGATAGCAAATCTCTTTCCGGCAATCTTACCTCCGTAATAGCTGAGTATCCTCTCCACAAAATTTTCACGCTGGCGCAGATTTACATCGATCACTGCATTCAGAATCTTGAAATCATACTGGTGGTCAATAGAAGATTTAACCAGGGCCATCACATCTTTTGGAAAGCAGCTTCCTCCGTAACCTACACCAGGAAACAGAAACCTCTTGCCAATGCGTTCATCTGCACCTATCCCCTTACGCACCATATCTACATCTGCTCCCATAAGTTCACAGAGGTTGGCCACCTCGTTCATAAAAGAGATCTTGGTGGCAAGAAATGAATTTGCCGCATATTTGGTAAGCTCAGCAGATGCCTCATCCATGAAGATGATCGGATTTCCCTGCCTTACATAGGGGGCATAAAGATCTTTGATCAGTTTACGAGCTCTTTCAGAATTACTTCCGATCACAATCCGGTCGGGCTTCATAAAATCATCCACGGCAACACCTTCCCTGAGAAATTCAGGATTTGATACTACATCAAAAGGGTGACTGGTATGTTTGGCAAGACAATCGTGGACAAGTTTTGCTGTACCTACAGGAACCGTACTCTTATCTATGATAACTGTATAGCCTTCGAGGATTTTTCCGATATCTTCAGCGGCTCCCAGAATATAGGAAAGATCGGCAGATCCGTCTTCACCCGGAGGGGTTGGCAGGGCAAGAAAGATGATCTCTGCATCTTTGATGCCTTCTTTAAGGTCTGTAGTAAATTTAAGTCTATGCTGGGCCATATTTCTATGGAAGAGGATATCAAGTCCAGGCTCGTATATCGGAACTATCCCTGCCTGCATTTTGCTTACCTTTTCTATATTGATATCGACACAGGTAACAATATTTCCAGTTTCAGAAAGGCAGGTTCCGGTAACCAGGCCTACATAACCGGTCCCTACTACAGCAATTTTCATAGATATTCTGTTTTTTTTAAATGATTGGTCGCTAATATAGATGAAATAACTAAAGTCAGCTTTCTATCTGATGCATTTTACAAACCCGAAGTAAATCTCGTTCTTTGAATATTTCTGAAATATGCTCATCCTTTATAATTTTTCTTTGTTTCTATATGCCAGACTTATCTGGTTTGCTTCATTCTTTAATAAGAAAGCAGGTTTATTTATTCATGGAAGAAAAAGCCAGGCCAGCATCGCTGATAAACAAATACCTGCAGCCGAGGCCTGTATCTGGTTTCATTTTCCGTCACTCGGAGAGTTCGAACAGGGGCGGCCTGTGCTGGAACAATGGAAGCTCAGCAATCCGGAAGACCGCATTGTTATTACCTTTTTCTCACCTTCAGGCTTTGAAGTACGGAAAAATTATGCGCTGGCAGATGCCGTGCTTTATCTTCCTCTTGATGGAAAAAGAAGGGCTGCAGATTTTATAAGGCAGCTGAATCCCCGCCTGGCGATCTTTACCAAATATGATTTCTGGTATTATTATTTCACCACCCTGAAGCAGATGAAAATCCCTGTTTATGTTATCTCTGCCATTTTCAGGGCCGATCAGGTCTATTTTAAATGGTACGGAGCCTTGTTCAGAAAAATTCTGAATTCAGTGACATGGTTCTTTGTGCAGGATGAGAACTCTGTAAGGCTGTTGGCCTCTGTTGGGATTCGCTGCACGAGTATGAGCGGGGATACGCGCTTTGACAGGGTCTGCAAAAGCCTTAAGCAAAAGACCCGGCTTCCTGAAATTGAGCGATTTGCCGGAGATTCTTCTGTACTGATAGCTGGGAGTACATGGCCTGCAGATGAGAAGATCCTGATTCAACTGATGCTTGACCCTGCAGGGAAAGACTGGAAATTTATCATTGCCCCCCATGAACTGGAGCTTTCACACCTGAACGATCTTCTGCAGATGCTTCCCGGACAGGCGATTCTGTATTCGGAATGGACCAGACCAACCACTATGACCCTTGCCCCCAGGGTATTGATCATTGATAATATCGGAATGCTTTCAAGCCTGTATGCCTATGGAACCATTGCCTATATAGGCGGGGGCTTTGGATCAGGGATCCATAATATTCTGGAGGCCGGCGTATTCGGACTTCCGGTACTCTTCGGACCCCGGTATCATAAATTCAAAGAAGCAGAAGATACAATAAATACCGGAGCCTCTTTTTCTGTTAAAAATGCAGAGGAACTTCTCTCTTTGTTTACAGGTTTAAAGGACATTGCGAAAAGTAAGGCTGCAGGCCTGAACTTTGCCCGCTATATACAGGCGCATACAGGGGCAACAAGTCAGATCATGCAACATTTGAAGTGTTAAACTTTTTCGTCAACCAGCTTAACAAGGGTATCGATCCACTGGGGGTTATTATTCAGACTTTCGACAAGCTGGACCCTTTCTCCTCCTCCTTTTTTGAAGATCTCATCAAGTTCAACAGTCACCTCGAACAAGGTTTCCAGGCAATCGGCTACAAAAGCCGGGCAAAAAATGAGTACTTTCTTTACGCCGGCAGCAGCAAGCTTCTTTATAGTTTCTTCTGTAGATGGGCGGATCCATGGATCGCGGCCCAGTCTTGACTGAAAAGTAATGGTATACTGGTCTTTTGAAAGGTTCAGGCGCCCGGCCAGTAACCTTGCTGTATGATGGCATTGCGCGGCATAACAGTTCTTATTTACTTCGGAGAATGTCGCACAGCAAACACCGTCGGCCTTGCAGTAGTTGCCACTAAGGTCTGATTTTCTGAGCTGCCGTACCGGCAGACCGTGAAAACTGAAGAGGATATGATCAAAACCTTCTTTAAGGTATTTTTCCCCGTTCTGTACAAACCCTTCTATCAGGCCTGGTTCATCATGGTAACTCTTCAGGAATGAGATCTGGGGTATTATCTGCCACTGGCTTACAATTTCCATGATCTTCTGGTGTACCGAGCCTGTAGAGGCAGAAGCATAATGAGGAAACATGGGAATTACACGGATATGGTCAATACCAGCCTGCCGGAATTTATCAAGTGCGCTTTCAATAGAGGGGCTCTGATAGCGCATAGCAAGCTCTACATGGTACGATTCACCCAACGCATTCTGAAGGCTCTCATGAACCTGTTTTCCATAGACCATCAGGGGCGAGCCCTCCTGCGTCCATACTTCCTTATAACTGGCTGCCGACTTCGGTGAACGGAAAGGTGCTATTACCAGGTTCAACAGCAGTGTGCGCGCAATCGGGTTAATATCAAGTACCCGCGGATCACTCAGGAACTCGCGGAGATATTTTCGCACGTCAGGAGTAGAAGGGCTGTCGGGGGTACCCAGGTTAACAAGCAATACACCTGTCTTTTTATTTATTTCTTGCATGTAAAGATTTGGAATTATAAGAAGGCTAAAAAAGTAGAAGTTGTTCTTTAACTTCCTGCATCAGCCATAAAGGAGTTGAAGTAGCCCCACAGATGCCTATAGATTCACCAGCCATAAAAACGCTGGGGTCAAGCTCTGCTGTACTTGATATAAAATAAGTATTGGGGTTATATTGTTTGCAGACTTCAAAAAGGATTTTCCCGTTCGATGACTTTTTACCGGAAACAAAAATAATGCGGTCAAAGTTCAGCACAAACTTCCGGAGCTCTTCATCGCGGTTGCTTACCTGACGGCAGATGGTATCATTTGCCTTTACCTCATAGCCACGCCTGTTCAGTTCATCTTTAATAGCATAGAATTTCTCAGTGCTTTTGGTAGTCTGACTGAACAGGGTCACATTCTGGGGAAGGTTCATATTTTCAAGTTCAGCAATATCCTGGAACACCACTGCCTTACCCCCTGTCTGACCCTGTAGCCCGATAACCTCTGCATGCCCATGCTTTCCATAGATCAGAATGGTCTGCTGGTCATCAAAAGCATTCTTTATGCGGTTTTGAAGTTTCAAAACCACCGGGCAGGAAGCATCGATCAGCTGCAGGTTATTTTTCATACCCAGGCGATAGGTTTCCGGAGCTTCTCCATGTGCACGGATCAATACCTTCTCATCATGCAGGTCAGCCATTTCTTCATGAGTAATGATCTTCAGGCCTTTTTGCTTCAGGCGTGAAACCTCTTCATCATTGTGCACGATATCACCCAGACAATATAAATAGCCCTGCTCTTCAAGAATAGATTCAGCCATATCTATGGCGTAAACGACCCCAAAACAGAATCCTGAATCACTGTCAATACTTACTCTAAGATCCAACATATCAAGCTTATCTACTGTTAAACATTATTCAGGGGATTTACATCAGTTCACATTTATTTCAGATGGCTGAACCAGGCCTGATTCTACCAGGTATTCAGCGATCTGGACTGCATTCGTAGCTGCCCCCTTGCGCAGGTTATCAGCAACTACCCATAGGTTAAGGGTATTTGGCTGTGAATTATCCCGTCTGACTCGTCCAACAAATACATCGTCTTTATGTTGCGAATAGATGGGCATCGGATATTTTAAATTATCCGTATCATCTTCAAGGGTCACACCAGGAGCTGCAGCCAGCAGCGCTTTTACCTCATCGAGGTTAAAGTCGTGATAGAACTCTACATTGACTGATTCTGAATGACCACCTATTACCGGAATACGTACCGTAGTGGCCGTTACCTGAATGCTTGAATCGCCCATGATCTTCTGCGTTTCAAGGATCATCTTCATTTCTTCCTTGGTATAGCCGTTTGCGATAAAAACATCGATCTGCGGGATCACATTCATATCGATCGGATATGGGTAGGCCATTTCGCCCTCCTGCCCTTTGCGTTCGTTCATGAGCTGGGTCACGGCTTTCACACCTGTGCCGGTCACAGACTGATAGGTGCTGACGACAATTCTTTTAATTTTAAATTTATCATGGAGAGGCTTTAAAGCTACGACCATCTGAATGGTGGAGCAATTGGGATTGGCTATGATCCGATCCAGTTTGCCTATTTCCTGAATGTTCACTTCAGGCACGATCAGCTTTTTTGTAGGATCCATTCTCCAGGCTGATGAATTATCAATGACAAAGGTGCCTGTTTCAGCAAAGCGGGGCGCAAACTCAAGGGATGTATTGCCTCCGGCCGAAAACAAGGCAATGTCTGGATTCATTTCAATGGCGGTTTCCATAGAAACAACCTTCCATTTGCTGCCCCTGAACTCAATTTCTTTTCCTACACTCTTATCAGAAGCGACAGGAATAAGTGTTACAACCGGAAAATTTCGTTCTTCAAGAACTTTAAGCATCACTGTACCTACCAGACCAGTGCAACCAACAACGGCGATCTTCATTATAGATTTATTTGTATGAACTCTATTCAGAAACATCTCTGTGCTTCCAGACATCAAATATCTGAATTTTCAGCCCTAACCCTATCATAAATACTACGTTAAAAGCCATTCGCTTATTTTTCATCCATACTAAGGATTGGCAAAAATCAAAACTTTAAAAATTAAATATGGGATAAATTATAATTATCAGTATAAAATTTCTTTTTTATGAATTTAATTATCGTTACCCAAATTTAATTTTGTATCCCTTTAAATTATAATTTATTTAAATGAAATTTGCAGACATGAAAGAATCCATACTTGTCACTGGTGCAAACGGGCAGATAGGAACAGAACTGGTTGACCGCCTGCGTAAGATTTACGGATCTGAAGCTGTACTTGCCCTGGATATCAGGCCCCCGTCTAAGCCTGAGGCATCGGATCAGTTCATTCAATCAGATATTATGGACAGGGAAAGCCTGCACCAGATTTTTGAGAAGTACAGACCTACCCAGGTATACCATCTTGCGGCCATTCTTTCGGCGGTGGGTGAGGAAAACCCTAAAAAAGCGTGGGAACTTAATATGGTGGGTCTGATGAATATGCTGGATTATTGCGTTGAATTTAAAGTGGGCAAGGTATTCTGGCCAAGTTCAATTGCCGTATTCGGACCTTCTACCCCAAAAAT
>JAYWCR010000158.1:0-12113 GCA_043780395.1 Sphingobacteriales bacterium | reverse complement strand
CTGCCTGTTTACCTGGGTCCATTCAGTTTTATGGAGTTCAGCCACATCTGCAAATGTCTCTGAATGTGCAGAAACCCAATTACCCACATCGTTGCGGATATAGATACTTATCCTTGCCTGATTGCCGTTTTTATATACGCCTGTCAGAAATTGCTTTGACAGGGGGGTACGGATGTCCCAGAATTCAAGGGTATCATTTTTCTCTTGTTTAGACTCCAGAATCTTATGTGCATCGGTACTGCTCAGACCTGTACTGCCAGGGTTTACACATGAAGCAAAAAAAGCAAGTGCAATTCCCTTAACAATATATTTCCATAAAATTCTCATCTATCTCCCTTCGTTTATACAGGAACACCTGCAGCGTTATTTTCCAGCGATGACCCACGTACGCGGTAACCGCTGAGTGCATAATACGTGATAAAAACAAAACAAACAAGAGGAACTGCAAGTCCATAGTTTAACCCTAAATGCTGTGAGATAGATCCTGTGAGGATCGGACAGATAGCGCCTCCGACAATTGACATGATCACAAGGGATGATCCCATTTTTACCTGCGAGCCAAGGTTCTTTGTGGCCAGGGCAAAGATGGTAGGAAACATGATCGAATGGAAAAAGAATACAAACATAATGGCAATGACGGCTCCGATCCCATTTCCGGTCATGCCATAGCCTACAAGTATAACTGCAGAAAATGCATAGAATGCCAGTACCAGGTTGGGCTTTATCTTTGTCATCAGGTAAGTACCCACAAAACGTCCAAGCATAAAAAGCACGAATGCAAAGGAAAAGTGTGCAGCAGCCACCTGACTGGGAGAAGCATTTGAAGAAATATGATAAAGTGATCTTACTATTGCCCAGTCATCATTGGGTGCGAACTTCAGCTTGATATCTGTAAAATAAGACCAGATTGATGCCTGGGCACCTACATCAAGGAACTGGGCAAGCATTCCAAGGCTTAAATGACGATGTCGGAAAAGACTCCAGACAGAGCCTTTTTCAAGATGCAGGGGGTCGGCATCATTTGATTCAATTTCCGGCATCCGGGTCACCATGAAAAGTACAGCAAACAGGAGTACAATAATTCCGATCGATACATAGGGCATCTGCACAGAATGCGCTTCGGCAACCCTGATCACCTCTGCCTGGGCATGGGGCATCCGGGCAAGGCTGCTCTGGGTATTCTCCTTTGAAGAAAAAATAAACATGCTTCCGATCAATGGTCCCAGAACCAGGCTCATTCCATTGAATGACTGACTGAAATTAAGCCTGTTTACGGAAGTTTCAGGCGGGCCCAGCACTGTAATATAAGGGTTAGCTGCGGTTTCAAGGATGGCCACTCCACAGGCAATCACAAATAGCGCAAAGAGAAAAAATCCATAGATCCTCATATTTGAGGCTGGATAGAATAAAAAGGCTCCGGCCGCATAGATCAGCAGACCCGCAATAATTCCCTTCTTATAACCAAATCTTTTCAGCAGATACCCCGCTGGAAGTGCCATAACAAAATAACCTATGTAAAAGGCAGAATCTATAAAGGATACCTGAGTGCGGGTCAGATCGAGCGCTGTCTGAAAATGATGTACCAGAATTCCATTCAAACTGTTTGCCAGCCCCCAGAGGAAAAATAATGCCGTGACCAGAATAAAGGGAATCCTGTAAGATGCTGACTGACCGGAACGATGCTTTACGGTTATTTTTTCTGTTGAAACTCCTGCTCCCATATAGAATGAATGATGACTGACGATTGACAATGCAGCAGCCTTCCGTGTGCTGCTTGCTTTTTTGAAGATAGGAAATTTATGATTTTTAAAAGAATATGGCAGAATTTGCGTATGCTGATCAATTTTTAATTAAATTTTATGAATTTCAAAACTGATTCCGGATGCGGGATCAAATACTAAAAATGATGAATTTAATGCGCCGGTTCTTTTTTCTTAATATCCTGATCATTTTAACCAGGTTTACTTCTTACGCCCAGGATGCATCTGAGCTTGCTCAGAGCCATGACCTGCTGACAAAGGCAAGAAGCCAATGCAGGGAACTGAAAAAGCAGGAAGACAGGATCAGCAGATTCATGGATCTGGGTCTTTGGAAAGAGGCTGAAGCGGCCATTAAACTGGAACGGCCTGGCCATGAAACGAGCCTGCTTCGGGCCAGATACCTCATGCTACAATATAGATTCACTGAAGCCAGTATACTTGTAAACGATGTACTGAGCCATAGCCATAGCAATCAGACTGCATTATTGCTTAAAACAGAACTTCTCATGCAGGCCTGGAGTTTACCAGCTGCCATAGAAACTGCTGCTGATCTGCTCCGCAGAAATGATAAGAACATGCAGGCGGCAGAAGATCTGGGTATGATCTCTCTTCTTCAGAAGAACTACAGCAAAGCCCTCGTGCAGGCGCATGACCTGGAAACGAAGTTTCCACAGCAGGGTGAAGGTTTTCTTCTGGAGGCAAGAATTCTTTATACCTCAGCCCTTGGGGAAGGTGCTTTACCTCTTCTTAAAAAAGCTGTTCAGCTTTCACCCCTTAATTCTGAGGTTCGTTTCCTTTACGGGTATTCATTATGGCGCGGTGGGCGCACTGCTGATCTTGCCCTTATGCAGGCAGAATGGAACTTTGCCCTGGAGCTTAACCCCATGAACTACCTCGTTCACTGGCATCTTGGAAACGGATATACCGCCTCAACCTATAAAGACTATGAAGCTTATTATACGCCTCAGATAGTGGAGTCACTGAAAGAGTTTGATCCTATGATCATGGCAGGAAATCTGAACGGAGCGATCCGGTTAGCGCAGCAGGTCATTCATACCTCACCTGAGGCCGTACTTCCTTTAGTTTATGAAGGTTCAGCCCTGTATATGGCCGGTCTGCAGAAGGGAACAGATGCGGCGAAAGCACTTGATTCCGCAGATGCCGTATTTAAGACTGCACTTACAAGGGCGCCTGGATTTGGTCCGGCCCATAACGGACTTGCATCCGTGATAAACGCCCGGCGGCTGTCATGGCTCTCTTTTGCGGACTCAGTAGATCTTGCCTTAAATAAAACAGAGGTCAGCCGTGCAGAAGATTTTAATGCAGTTTTCTCCACGCTCTCCTATTATCCGGGAAAACAGGTGAAGGCAATGGTCTGGAATGAGCTCCATTCTGCCAGGGCCTACCTTCCTCTTTTAAAAATAGCCGGTAAACATTTTATTATCCCTGCCCTTCATCAGACATTGGCTGAAAGTATGCACTCGTCTTTCTTTAACCTTGCCAGTACCTTTGATAACCGCCGGTGGATGGATATCAGGGGAGTAGGAAGCGGGGCTGCCAGCATAGAGTATGTACTGGCGGGTGCTTTTCATGAGCGAAATGTACTTTTGCACGAATTCACTCATCTTTTTCATCATGAAGTACTTACTGACAACCAGAAAAGAAGGATCCGCTCTCTCTATTATGCAGCCGTAAAAAACAAGCGCACGCTTGACTATTATGCAGCGGGAAATGAAGATGAATATTTTGCCCAGATCTATGAGGCTTATTTTGATGCATTCAAAGTGCATCCACTGGACTATAAATCAATGAATACATCCGGTGAGCTAAAATTGAAAGATCCGCAGGCATTTGCCTTTGTCGATTCACTTTCAAAATCAGAGTTTCTTTTCCTCACAGGAAAACAGCAGGTCTTGAAAGATAATTATGCCCAGGTCTATTCAACGATGATCGGAGAGGAGCTGGATAAACCTGTTCCAAACCCTGCCCATATTCAGGAACTTTTGAGAGGCGGCGCAAGCTGGAACCCTGAATATATGCCCCTGATCCTGTCCAGGGCTACTCTTGCCATTCAGCAGAAAGATTTCACCAATGCCGAAACCATTTTACGGAATGCAGAGCTCAAGAGACCTGACTTTGCCCCAGTATACGTGCTGAATTCCACATTGAACAAAGCCCTGGTCCAGGAAGGCCTGTTAGAACAGGCTCCTGCTTTTGACCTGCGCAATTCCTATCTCCTGAAGGCACTTTCCGTTGAAAAAGACCTGCAGCTTAGTTCAGAACTGCAAAACAACTACGTTGATTTCCTCATTGCCAGCAGTAAATACAGCCTTGCCCTGAATGCAGCAAATGAGTATATCGCCCATGCCTCTCTCGTATCTTCATACCTGCGGGAACAAAAGGACGAAATAAAAGCAAAAACAGACTGGATCAGAGCCCTGATGGGATATCCTGAAGGACTTAACACGCTGCTTGCCGAGGCTGAAAAAAACCCAGGAAACTCAGGATACCTTTTAATGGCGGCAGAAGCTCTGGATGCTAACAAAATGACAACCCGGGCGGCGGAACTTCTCCGCCCTTTTATAAGCCGCCAGGGTGAGGCAGACGGTCCCGTAACGCAACATTATATAGTTTATCTGGCTGAGGCAGGCAATATGGCAGAGGCAGCGAAAATGATGAAGAGTACGGCTGTACCAGCCGACAGCACGGTCTGGTACGGGAAAGCTCTGCTGGCCTCAGGTAGCGTTCAAGCTGCTTTAAGGTATTTAACAGCCACCCGCCTTCCTTCAGAACCTAAAGACAGGGCTCTTCTTTACCAGACGCTGGCAACTGCTTTTCTTGCTACTTCAAATGAAAAGGCAGCTATGAAGAATTATCTTCTTGCACTTGAAAATAACCCTTTTGATCTCCGTTCAGCAGCGGCACTGGCTGCTTTATATGCTAAAGAAGGCAAAAATGCCGAGGCATCACAGGTAACAGGGCATTTAAAGGATCTGGGGATCAAACCCGGTGAGAACGCACCTCACTAACCGGCCGGTCTGGCTGTTTAAGGCTGGTCTGTTTCTGCGTTATCTTCCGGCTCTTTACCTTGCTGGCCATTGATCTGATCAAAAAGGTGATCTATCCTTTCCGAATATTCATTTGTATCATCTACATAAAATTCAAGTGCAGGAATTGCTCTGACCTGATCCTTGATCCTGGTTCCCAGCTTATACCTGATCTCACGCGCCTGCGCCCGTATGCTGCTTAAAGATTGCTGCTGATCTTTAGAATTAAAGAAACTTATATAGGTGCGGGCAAGTGAAAGATCAGAGGTCACTCTGACTTTTGTAATGGTGACCAGAATACCAGGGAGTAATGTGCCTGCTTCACGCTGGAAAATTTCGCCAAGTTCTTTCTGTATAACACGGGCAAATTTTTGCTGCCTTTTTGATTCCATTTTAAATTGGGTAAGGGTTAATTATAGATCCTAGCCATGGATCTGTTCACTTTTACCATATGATTCGATCAGATTTCCTTCAAATTCAAGGAATTCGTTCCAGCGGGCATCTGTATCCTGACCAGGGCAATATTTTCGTGCCAGTCGCAGGTACATGGTATAATGCCCTGCCTCAGAGATCATGAGTTCATGGTAGAAAGCGGCAAGTTCTTTGTCTTCTATATGCAATGATAAAACCCTGAAACGTTCACAGCTCCGGGCCTCGATCATTGCTGAAAACAGGAGTTTATCAAGTAACTGGATTTCTCTAGAAAAGCCCTTCCTTGAAAATTCACGCAGACGGATCACATAATCATCTTTGCGTTCAGGACCCAGTTTATAGCCCCTGCTGATGATGAAATCATGTACCCTTTGAAAATGTTCCATTTCCTCACGGCTGAGGCTGATCATTTCATTCACCAGTTCTGTAATTTCAGGATTATGAACGATCAGCGTGATGGCATTCGTAGCCGCCTTTTGTTCGCACCAGGCATGGTCGGTAAGGATCTCCTGCAAATTTGATTCTGCAATCTTTACCCAGCGCGGATCTGTTTTTAGCTTTAAGCCTAACATATATTTTTATTAATCTGATCAACCTGTTGTTCTCAGGCCACTGGCAATTGCATTGACAACAAGCAGCAATTCTGTGAGCCTTGCACCTGCTTCTTCTATGCGCCCTTCGGCTTTGAGCTTTCTCCAGTCTACAAGTCCTTTAACCTGGATCTCGTGGAGGCGCTGGAGCTTGCTTTTGCGGATATCAAGCATCCGTGCAGTACGTGGGCGCCGTTCTTCAAGTGTTTCCTTATACACATGCTCAAGCAAAGACCGGGTACGGTCATATTCACCGGTGATCAGTGTCAGAAACTTATCACGTATAGTTTTATCTTCCACAAGGCTTGCATAGAGCTCCATGACCTGCTTGTCTGCGACAAGGATACTGGATGTGATATTGGTCAGTATATAACGAAGCGGGGTATAGGTAAGTGCACAACTCATGAGTTCGTCAAACTTTTCAGGATACCGGTCTTTAAGTTCCTGAAATGCATACCCGATTCCATACCAGCCTGAGATGAAAAATCTTGACTGACTCCAGCTGAACACCCAGGGTATCGCCCTCAGGTCATTCAATGTACGCGAACCGGTACGTCTTGCCGGCCGGGAACCTATACTGCTTGATTCAATGACATCTATTGGGGTTGCCATCCCAAAAAATTCAACAAAACCCTCTCCACGTATCAGCTGCTCATAATAATCGCGGCTGATTGAAGCAATGAGATCCATCGTTTCTTCAACCTTCTCAGACACAGGAACAAGATGCTGCTGCTTGATGGTACTGCCGGCTACACCAGCAAGTAATAATTCAAGATTATAGGCATTTGTAAGTTTATTGGCGTATTTCTGGGATATCGTTTCTCCCTGCTCAGTAAGTCTGAAATACCCCTGCAGTGAATTATAAGGCTGGGCGTTTATAAATCTGTTCGTCGGGCCTGCTCCGCGGCTTACCGTTCCGCCCCGGCCGTGAAAGAAGCCAAGCCTCAGACCATGGCCGGAAGCCGTTTGAACAAGCGCCTGCTGTGCCCGGTTGAGCTTCCATAAGCTTGCAAAGATGCCACCATCCTTATTGCTGTCACTGTAGCCGATCATGACCTGCTGCAATTTTTTATCATACCTGCCTGACCGGTCAAAATAGGCAAGACTTGAAATCGTTATCGGATGACTGAGGAAAGCTTCCATTATTACAGGGCTTTCATGAAGATCTTCTATGGTTTCAAACAGTGGAACTACTGGCAACAGGCAGATGATGCCTTCTGCCTGCCGGCATACCAGACCTGCTTCCCGGGCAAGCAGATAGACCATCAGCATATCACTCAGATCACGGGTCATACTGATGATCAGCGAACCCAGACCTTCTGTTCCATAATTCTTTATATGCTGGGCAAGAACCCTGTAGCAGCTCAGCACGGCTTCAGCCTCAGGGCCGGCATTTCTGTCTTCCCTTGTAAAAGGCCTGTCATGGAGAAGTTCAGCGGTCATAAAATCGATGCGCTTCTGTACATTCCAGGTGAGGAAAGCATTTCCGTCAAGTCCGGCAGCATTCATAAGCTGCGAAAGGGCTTTATCATGGAAAGCAGAATTCTGCCGTATATCCATGGCTGCCAGCTGAAATCCAAAGCATTGAACTTTACGGATAACAGGCTCCAGATCACCTTCAGCAATTCTTACAAGGCTGGTTTCAATCAGACTCTGGTGAATTATCTGCAGGTCGTAGAGCAATTCTTCCGAGCTTCTGTAATAGCGCTCACCTGAAAAGCCGGGCTCCACAAGATCACCCGATTCAGTCAGGGGAATACGAAGGTACATCAGACGGATTGCCTGACGCCAGGGTTCTGATTTATTGCGGTTAGAGATCCTTTCTGCCTCATTTCCAATGAGCAGGGTAGAGCTGTCGATCCAGCTTCTGAGAGACGCTGGTACCTGGTGATACTGATCAGAAATACTCAGCCTGTTCAGCAGAATAAAAAGATCGCTCCTGATCAGGTTCAGCGCCGTTTTACGCAATGACCTTAACGCATCAGCGGTGACTTCGGCTGTAACCAGCGGATGACCATCACGGTCGCCGCCAACCCAGTTGCCAAAACTGATGCGGGGCAGATTTCTATTTCCTTTTAACAGTTCGGGGTTAAATCCATTTTCTTTCCATGCCTGGCGCAGGCGCTCATCCAGAATTGGTACTACATCAGGAAAAACATTTCCCAGGTAATGAAGTACATTTCTTAACTCGTCACTCACCTTGGGCTTTTCAAGAAAGACCTCGTTGGTATACCAGAGCCGTTCCATGCCTACCTTGATCTCATCCCTGATCAGCTGCTTTTCCTGAGGGGTCCAGACAGAATTTTCAAGCTTGGCAAGGGAAAGGTATAACTGCCTTAAATGATCAAGAACCGTCTGTCTTTTCGCCTCAGTAGGATGCGCAGTGACCACCGGTTCAATATGGATGACCGAAAGACTGGAGGCGATCACATTTTCTGAGAGCCCCATTTCCTTCAGTTCCTTGAAGTTCCTGCCCCATAAGCCTGCTATATATGAAAGGCCATGAAGCGATTCCTGCTTGCGCCTGAACTGAATGGCGGCATTCTCTTCCACCATATTGTTCAGCTGAAAAACAGTCGAATAGAGCTGGGCTATTTTAAGGTCAGATGTACCTGAAAACTCATGCTCATTGAGCACTGCAGCAATATCGGCCTGGCCGGTTTCAATCAGAACTTCAGAAAGGCAAGTGATCAGAAAGGCAAGATCACCTTCAATCTTACGGACATCAATAGAGTCATCGGTTAGATGCATGGAATGGAATAAGAATCCTGTTTATATTAAAATGGAAGGTCATCATTTCCTTCTTCCGAGGCATCATTTGCAGAAGTGGTTGAGCTTCCGGTATTCCAGGGTTCTGTATTATCAGATGTTTGTACTGGCTGACCTTTGGGTCTGATGCGCCATGCAAGCATAGAATTGAAATACGAGGTTTTTCCCATTTTATCAGTCCATGCTCTTCCGCGCAGGTTGAAGGCAACCTCGACCTGGTCACCTGTCTTTAATTTATCAAACAGGCTTACCTTATCCTGCAGGGCTTCGAATTTTAAAAGTTCTGAATACTGAGATCCTTCAGGAGTATATTCAATGATCAGTTCGCGTTTCTTGAACCCTTCTTTGATCTCCATTACTTCAGAAACTTCATGCACTTTTCCTTCTATTTCCATTTTTTATAATTTTAGCTGCAAGGTAAATCAAATTCCTTTTATTAAAAAAAGGTATCAAAGATCTTGTACTCTTTTCATGCTATATGCGTTTCTTTGAGCAAAGTTTTCAACCTATGATTCCCCGAATATACTATTCTATATGGCTTAACTTTCTGGTTCTGGCCTGTTTCTTTCCAGTCCAGCAAGCTTCTGCTCAGCATCTCAGGGTTCATTCAACCAAAGAAATATGCAATCCTGATTCCGTTTCTATCGGGAGGCAGGTCCCAGATATAAAAGCGGAGAAATATAACGGAACACCGTTTTCACTCTCATCGCTGAAAGGAAAATATGTACTTATTCAGGTATGGTCTTCTGCACTGAACAAATGTCTGGCTGAGATGGAGGCGTGGAAAAAAATGAAGGCAGATAATGTAAACCCCGATATTGAATTTCTGGGCATCTCTGTAGATAAGGATATCAATGCGTGGCAGGAATACTACGGGCGGAATGATTTACAAGGACATGAGGTTCATGCAGAGGCGCTGCAACCACCACTCTCTTATTTTCTGCTGAGCTCAAAAATTGTAGAGGGGCATCATTTTTTCAGTTATTCCCTTCCCCAGTATATACTGATCGATCCCAAAGGCATTATTCTGGATGGAAGGGTAAATATCAAACCTTCTGACACAGCGTCGTTCAGTCATTTTCTTAAAAACCTTCCGGGAATTTAGCTTTATTCGGCCCAAATTCCCGGAGGTATCCCTAGATAAGAATTCTAAAAGGAAGTTCCAGAAGTTCTTTAAGGCTTTGAAGGAAAGCTGATCCTATCGCTCCATCCACTACACGGTGATCGCATGAAAGGGTTACTTTCATTACATTTCCCGGCACTACCTGATTGTTTTCAACAACAGGAACAGACTGAATACCGCCTATAGCCAGGATGCAAGCATCCGGTGGATTTATAATAGCTGTAAATTCATCAATACCATACATGCCCAGGTTAGAAATTGTAAAGGTGCTTCCTTCCCAGTCTGATGGCTGAAGTTTTTTATCTTTTGCTTTCTGTGCAAATTCCTTTACCTCAGAAGAGATCTGTGATAATGATTTAGAATCTGCATTCCGAACCACGGGTACCAGCAAACCTTCATCCACAGCTACGGCCACTCCGATATTGACCACATGGTTATATCTGATCTTGTCACCCAGCCAGCTTGAATTTACCTTAGGGTTGGTTTTAATCGCCATGGCAACAGCTTTCAGCACAAGATCGTTAAAGGAGATCTTCACTGCTGATATTTCATTCAGTTGTTTTCTCAGCTCCATTGCCTTATCCATTCTGATAGACATGGTCAGGTAAAAATGAGGTGCTGAAAATTTACTTTCTGCAAGTCTTTTTGCAATGACCCTGCGCATTGGAGATACTGCAATCTCGTCATAGGCTCCCGGCACAGCAACAGGTGCTGCTACAGGCTGAGGTACTGAAGCTACCAGTGCAGGAGCTGCAGCTGATACAAAGGCTTCGATATCTTTCTTTACAATTCTACCGTTTTCAGTACTTCCGCTTACGTCTTTAAGGTTCACTCCTTTTTCTTCTGCCAGCTTTCTGGCAAGAGGAGAGGCTTTGATCCTTGAATCCAGGATCTGGGCAATAGTTTCTGCCGGTACATGCACAGGAACTGCAACAGGTGCTGCTGAAACAACCGCTGGTGCTGCTGGAACAACCGCTGGTGCTGCTGGTGCTGCTGAAACAACCGCTGGTGCTGCTGGTGCTGGTGCAACCGGGGCTGCTTCAACTGCAGCGGGCTCTGCCCCTCCGTTTAATAATGCTTTATAATCTTCACCAGCTTTGCCCAGAATAGCAATAATACCATCTACAGGAACTGATTCACCCTCCTTAGGCCCTATATACAATAAAGTACCTTCCTGGAATGATTCAAAATCCATGGTAGCCTTATCAGTTTCAATTTCTGCAACCAGATCACCAGTTTTAACCTGATCACCCACTTTTTTATGCCATTTTGCCAGTAACCCATCTGTCATGGTATCACTCATTTTTGGCATTTTAACTACTTCGGCCATTTTTATAAAGGAAAATAAAATTTAAACGCTCTATTTATACTTAAACTCAGTCAGTAATATATGGATAATCTTTTTGAACATATACGTCGGTAAACAATTCAGAAGGCTCAGGATATGGAGACTCCTCAGCAAAAACTACTGAAGCATCTACTTTAGCCTTTACGTCTTCCACCACACTGTCTAACCAGGCCTGATCTGCGTAATTATTTTCAAGGATCGTTTTCTGGATCTGTTCAATCGGATCCTTCCCCTTATATTCATCAACCTCTTCCTTGGAACGGTATCTTGCAGGGTCAGACATTGAATGGCCTTTATATCTGTAGGTTCTCATTTCAAGGAAGGTTGGGCCTTCTCCTTTTCTAGCACGTTCTGCGGCTGTTGCCATGGCTTCATGTACAGCTTCACAGCTCATTCCGTCGACCGGAAATGAAGGCATATCGTAACCAAGTCCAAGTTTGTAAATATCAGTGACATTTGTAGTTCTGGCTACAGAAGTTCCCATTGCATATCCATTGTTCTCACAAACGAAGATAACAGGTAGCTTCCAGAGCATGGCCATGTTGAAGGTCTCATTAAAAGCCCCCTGACGTACAGCTCCGTCTCCCATATAACAGATAGAGATATTATCAGTGCCCTTATATTGTTCAGCAAATGCAATTCCTGCTCCAAGAGGAATCTGCCCGCCTACAATACCATGACCTCCATAAAAATGGTGCTCTTTGGAGAACATATGCATGGAACCACCCTTGCCTTTTGAACAACCTGTAGCCTTGGCAAATAATTCTGCCATGACTGCATTGGGGCTTACGCCTTTTGCCAGGGCATGGGCATGGTCCCTGTAGGCAGTGATCATTCCATCTTCATGACGGATCACCGACATTGCTCCGGCAACTACCGCTTCCTGGCCTATATATAAGTGGCAGAAACCACGAATTTTCTGCTGACCATAAAGTTGACCGGCCCGTTCTTCAAAACGACGCATCATCACCATTAATTCATACCAGTAAAGGTATGTTTCCTTTGTAATAGGCTTCTTATAGTTATTGGCTGGAACTGCAACAG
>JAYWCR010000157.1:0-5073 GCA_043780395.1 Sphingobacteriales bacterium | reverse complement strand
CTCAGCTTTTCTTCAAGCTGTTTATCATTCTGTCTGATCTGCAGAGCAAGCGCACCCTGGGCCGGAGCCGGTATGATCTCTGTGGCCGATACATTCTCTACATGGAAATCTTTAAGATCCAGCCCAAGCCGGTTAATTCCTGCACGGGCAATCAAAATGGCATCAAAGCCCCCATCGCGAAGTTTTTGCAGACGGGTAGGTACGTTTCCACGAAGATCCTGCATCTGAAGGTCAGAGCGGTGAGAAAGTAACTGTGCTTTTCTACGGGGTGAGGAGGTGCCTACAACAGCATTATGTACCAGTGAAAAAGTTCTTTTCACATCTACACTTCTCGGATTGATCAGCAGCAGGTCAGCCGGATCTTCACGTGAAGATACAGCACCTATGCATAAACCAGGCGGGCTTTGGGTTGGCAGGTCTTTATAGGAATGGACAGCCAGATCGATAGTACCCTTAAGTAATTCTTCTTCCAGTTCCTTGGTAAAAAAACCTTTTCCTTCAAGTTTTTGTATATTCAGGTTGAAAAAAACATCACCCTGGGTCTTGATTATTTTAATTTCAACTTCAACGCTTAATGCTTCCAGCAAACCTTTCACATAATTCGCCTGCCATAATGCTAATTCACTTCCACGTGAACCAATTATAATTTTTCTCATAGTGGCAAATTGGGACTTCAAATATACGAATGTGTAAGGGTCTGAATCAGGCCTTACCCATAATTTCTTTTGCCATAATCATAGGAAGGCTTATGTATTTCTTTTCCATATAATTAAGCACTTTCTCAAGGGTTTTCCTGGATTCAGCATCAAGGCCTTCAAGATCCTTTACAAAAACAGATTCTACGGCCTTGATCCTTATTTCACGGATCTTGCGGGGAACTTCCTTCATGGCAAGTTCAACTTTCCGTGCCTGCAGGTTTGGCTTAAAATCTTCAATGTTCTGAAGAATGATCTTTTCAGCCTGGGAGAGTTCATTCAGCCGCTCAAGCTGGTTGCGCCTTGCAATTTCCTGCAGGGCGGCCATATCTATATAATGAAGGGAATATTTGTCAAGCACAGAAGGGTCAAGATCTGAGGGAAGGGCAAGGTCGATCACAATTTTCTTCTGCTTGTCACCAGCAAGAAGCTTGCTGTACAATTCAGGGCTGATGATCGGTGTTCCTGAACCGGTACAGGTAATGAGCAGGTCAAATCCTTTTGTATACTGGTCAAGCTGGTCAAGGCTGAATGCCTCAGCGTCCAGTTCTGTTGCCAGAGGCCTGGCGTTTTCAAGGGTTCTGTTAAAAATGGTAAAATTATGATACCCGTGCTTTACCAGATACTTTGAGAAAAGTGTATTGGTTTTTCCGGAGCCGATAAGCAGCACCCTTGCAGTCAGCGGGGTTTTAAATGCCCGTAATTTCCGGTATGCCAGAGAGACTACAGAAATAGGTTTCTGGGAAATCAGGGTATGGGTATAGACTTCTTTTGCTGCCTTTACCACACAGTTCATCACCATGCGCAGTACATCGCCAGTAAGGCCTGACCTGCGGCAGAAATCATAATCTGAGCGAACCTGGGCAAGGATTTCTTTCTCTCCTACCACCATAGATTCCAGAGAACAGGAAACACGAATAAGATGCTCGAGTGCATCAAAACCCTGAAAGAATCCAGCAGTCTTGCTCATTTCCTCAAGCTGTTTATCCGAAAACTCCGGATTAAGCTGATGAATCAATGAAGAAATAATGCCTGGGTTAAAATCACGGTGGCTTACAAGAACCAGTTCAACCCGGTTACAGGTACCTATATAAAAAATTTCTTCAAGGTCCAGTGCTGTTTTAAGAGCAACCATTTTAAGTCCACGTTCTTCAACAGGAATTATAAGTTTTCCAAGGTCCTGGAGGCCGAAATTCTGATGCGTAAAGGCGACAATACAAAGGTTAGCTAACAAGGGCGGAGTAAATTTCTTTTCTTCTGCAAAAATCGACATTCAGGCGGTCGTTCTTGTCATTCAATTGTCAGATTTAAAATTCGATACGAAAATATGGCTTTATAATAGCTCAGAGGGCAATAATAATTTTCATGAATTTGTTACAAACTTAAAATCATGCAATCTCTTTCTGTAAATCGACCCATTTTCCGTCTTCCTGAATAATTTCTATCAGTTCATATACGGCTTTTTCAGAATCAACGTTTTTGCGCACAACGGTTTTACCACGGTACAAGGTAATTTTTCCAGGACCTGCACCTACATATCCGTAATCGGCATCGGCCATTTCTCCGGGTCCGTTTACGATGCAACCCATAATGGCAATCTTAACCCCTTTCAGGTGGCTGGTCTGGCTGCGGATCAGCTGGGTTACTTCCATCAGGTCGAACAGGGTTCGCCCGCATGAAGGGCATGAAATATATTCAGTCTTGGAAATGCGGGTGCGGCTGGCCTGCAGGATGCCGAAAGCTGTAGAAATCGAATTGGTCCAGATGCCGTCACCAAAGCCATCCAGAAATAAAGAACCTAGGTCAGCCGATGCACAGAGTACAGAAGCAGCGGTTTCTGCATAGATTCTTTTCAGAATTACGGGTGTATGCAGATTGCGGCGTAAAAGCTCAAAATATATCTGCCTGAACGTACTCATCACCTGCTCCTCAGAACTTTCGAGCACCAGCACAGCTGTTTTATCCAGGCCCAGGGTATGCATCAGTTCTTCCGAGAGTTCTTCAGGCTTCACATGAATAAAATGCAGGGCCTGCCAGCTTAGTTCATAGTGCAGGTACTCAGCCACATTCATTAAAGGATAAGTATTCTTTGACTCCAGGCAAGTCCAGGTATTCAGGTCATAAATAGGGCTCAGCGTTCCCGGAAGCTGGAATGAAGGAACAGAAGATCCGAAATAGATAAAGTCAGCCGCAATATCATCTATATGGTATTTATCAAGTTCAGCATTGTAATGATAACCAAAGGGAACGAGTACAGCTGGATTGCGCAGGTTGGACGATTCAAGGGTGCCGATCACACGGGGAGGGTTTGCGGCTCCTATTGATGCTGCCTCATATGAATTTCTCCTTGAATATTCAAAGGGGGAAAAAGGGTATACCGGCTGACTGATAAGATCAGGGCTCAGGGCAACCATCCCTTTCTCAGTGGCCAGACCCCGCTGTTCATAGCGTGATGCAAGTGCAATGGCTACAGGCACTTCAAATTCGGGCTCTTCTGTCAGAGAAACTCTTACCGTATCTCCAAGGCCGTCTTCCAGCAGGGTCCCTATCCCCAGGGCCGACTTGATGCGACCATCTTCGCCATCACCAGCTTCAGTAACGCCCAGATGAAGCGGGAAGTTATAACCCTCGGCAGCCATGGTATGCACCAGCAGGCGATAGGCCTGAACCATGACAGTTGCGTTGCTTGATTTCATGGAGATGACCAGGTTATAAAAACCCTCACCTGTACAGATGCGGATAAATTCCATGGCCGACTCCACCATTCCGCGGGGTGTATCTCCGTAATAGCTCATGATGCGGTCAGAGAGTGATCCGTGGTTCGTACCTATACGCATGGCCGTTCCATATTCTTTACAAATTTTGACAAGGGGAATAAACTTTTTACGAATACGTTCAAGCTCTGCATCATAAGAGGAAGGGCTGTAAACAAACTCTTTAAAATTTTTCCGGTCGGCATAGTTCCCCGGATTTATTCTCACTTTTTCTACCAGACGTGCCGCCAGTTCTGCCGCATTCGGGGTAAAATGAATATCTGCTACAAGCGGTTGAAAGTATCCGCGTTTACGCAGTTCCTTCTTAATTTCGGCAAGGTTCTGTGCTTCCTTCATGCTGGGAGCGGTAATGCGGATATATTCGCACCCTGCATCAGCCATGCGTATAGACTGGGCCACAGTGCCCATGGTATCCATGGTATCCGTAGTGGTCATGGACTGAATCCTGATAGGGTTCTTACCCCCCATAGGAACATCCCCAATGGTTACTTCCCGGGTTAAAAATCTTGAATACCGGGTCAGGGAATTTGAAAATAAAAATTCTGTATCCGCAAATTCTGCTGTCATTAAAGAAGATAAGCTCATACGGTTCAATAGGTTTTTACTGCAATATTAGACAGAGAACCACTACAATCAAGATTTATTTTTTTTGAAGCTGTTGCGTACGCTGCATTCTCCCAGGTATGGTCTCCTTTTTTTGTAAAACCCGGGAGCTGGGTGTTGGAAAGATTTCCAGTAAAATCAACACGGCAGCCCGAACCAGACGGTATACGAATGGTAAAAGCGGCAAGACCCGCATTTATATTGATCGTTGACAAGGGTACCAGCTCTCCCATCTTCAGGTCTACGCTGGCTATTCCTGAATTAAATTTGATCATCTTTATTTTGTACCCGGAAAAATCATACTTCACATTTCCGGCAGAAATATTCAGGTTCAGGTCCCAGTCCGCATCCGGATTGAGGCGTATAAGGATCGAATTGGGATTGTTGTTGTCATTCAGATCCAGGTTACCCGTCTGATTGGAGATCAGTTTGATCTGCTCAGCGCCTCCCTGCATGGAACGCTCCATTTTATAAGAACCTTTTTTCAAACGGATGGCCGCCTCAAATAGATTATCGTGCGTGACATCAGACCGGAAATCGGCAGCAGCACCTTCCATATATAAGGAGGCCTCATGTACACTTTTACTGGCTTCGATCTTAAATTGCTGCCTGGTAGAGGTAGTGGCCCCCTGGATATTTTCACTCCCGTCAGCACTATCAGCAGGATCCTGTTTGTTGGTAGAATCGTCAGGCGTGGCACCGGGATTGCCATATTTACGCAGATGCTGTTTCAGGTCAAACGGTGGATTGCCATCTGCTCCCTGCACACTGCTTTCATGACCCTTTATGATGATAAAGCCAAGAATAAGGATCACCAGGGCCAGGAACAGGCCTCCTGCAACCCTGTTATTTCGCGGCAGAATCAACTTGAGGCCGGCAATGATCAGAAATATAGGCCATAAGCTCCAGATAAGGTCCCATTCAATAAAAAAAGAAATAAAGCCCATCTGCTTCAGCAGATACACCAGCCCAAGTACGACGAGCGTAATTCCCCAGAAAAA
>JAYWCR010000156.1:0-6517 GCA_043780395.1 Sphingobacteriales bacterium | reverse complement strand
GGGGATGGACGCCCGCAGGAAAGAGTTACCTGGATTGATAAGGGTGTAGTGAAGAATATGCCCTATTCACGCTTCTGGGCTGAGAAGAAAAATGTGAAGGCTGTGCCTGCACCTGGTCATATGATCATGATGGGTGGTGATGCGACCCTTGATGAGATGATCAAAAGCACGGAAAAAGGTATTCTGGTCACTAAATTATGGTACATCCGTGAAGTGGATCCTCAAACCCTGCTCCTTACCGGCCTTACACGTGATGGTACATTCTATATCGAGAATGGAAAGATCAAGTTCCCGGTAAAGAATTTCCGTTTCAATGAGAGTCCTGTGATTATGCTGAACAACCTTGACCTGCTGGGTAAGCCCGAGCGCTGCTACAGTACCGAGAGTTTCAGAAGCTATGTGATACCTCCGATGCGGATCCGTGATTTTACCTTTACGTCACTTTCTGACGCTGTTTAACTAAGTTACTCTGTCTGTAACGGTAGTTCTTCGAAAGGGCTACCGTTGCATACGGTTAATAAAAGCTGAATACCTTTTCAAGGGTGACAGTTATACCTGCCAGTGCAGATACGGTTATCAGATCCTGCATTCCGAAAAACCGGGCAGATTTAAATTTACCGGCCTCATCCGGAGTATACATCTCCACCGTATTCTGCTCAGGAGATACGATCCAGTATTCCTTTACCCCTGACTCTTCATAAAGGGCTTTTTTTATTACTACATCCCTTCTCTGATTTCCGGGTGACAGGATCTCTATCACCAGCTCCGGAGCCCCGATACACCCTTTATCATCAAGCTTCTTCAGATCGCAGATCACTACCAGATCGGGCTGCACCACATTGAAGATAGAGGTATCTGACAGATCGTGCTGAGCAGGCCCGGGAAGACGCACATCAAAAGGAGCTGCATATACCTGGCACAGGCTGTACTCAAGTTGATTCATCAATGTATTCATCAGCCTTGCAGATATTCCCTGATGCCTGCGTAAAGGAGCATCTTCCATAATATAGAACTCACCATGGATCAGTTCGATCCGTTCTTCAAGATTCCAGGTTAAATAGTCGGCATATGAATAAAGCTTTTCAGGATCGAGGTCTTTTACCTTAAGTATGGGGGAGGTTGTTTCCATAGATAAAAATAAGGAATAGTTAAATGATTTAAAAAAAGGTATTTAACTATTCCTTCTAGAAATATCTAGCTTTTCTTCAGGCCTGCATCTTCTGATACTTCCCCTGCAAAACCTGCCCAGTCAAGCTGATTATTTCCCTTGGCAACCATGGCTGAGAGCTGGCTGAATACAATATTCAGCAGGGGCATGGGAACAATGGATTTCTGGGCAAGCTCTGAAAGCAGGCGCATATCTTTACGGATCAGGGCCGGAGGGGCACCAACAGGTAAATAATTCTCTTCAGCGATCATCTTTCCATAATTTTTAAAGACGGGAGAAGTAAATAGGGTAGAACTGAAAAATTCGTAAACTTTTAACCTGTCGATCCCATTCTTTTCTGAGATAGTGAACGCTTCAGCCATCGCCTCAATGGCTGAACCGATCAGGAAATTGCCAGCAAGCTTTACAATATTGGCAGCCCCTATATTTTCACCGAAATCATAGACTCCCTGGCTGACGGCTTCCAGTAAAGGCTTGATCCTTTTTTTTGCTTCCTCTGGCCCTGATGTCGCAATCCAGAGTTTCGCACTGACAGCCGCCTCAGGTTTACCAAATACAGGAGCAACAACCAGAAAGGAGTTCTTTTGCTTATGCAATAATTCCAGCTTCTCAGAGGTGCTTCCTGCAATGCTGCTCAGGGAAATATGAACGGCATTTTCTTCAATGGCCGAAAGAATTCCTTGTTCACCCTGGCTTATCTCCATAACGGCTTCATCATCGGTAAGCATACTGAACACGAACTGCTGGCCCCTGGTGGCCTTGGCAGGGCTTTCGGCCCAGATTGCACCCGCCTTCAGTAATGATTCAGCCTTTTCTTTGGTTCTGTTATGCACGGTCACTGTATAGCCGGCTTTGATAAGGTTATGTGCGACTGCTGCGCCCATATTTCCCAGGCCGATAAAGCCTGCTTTTAAAATGTCCATAGATGATTGCTTAGAATGATTGGCACGAATTTAAATGTTAGTCTTGGCTTAACGAGAAAATTATGCCAGTCAATTATGGAGTTCTCAGGGGATCAGTGATAAACTCAATACCCTATGTTTCTGGTACAGATCATTACCAGATCGAAGTCAGTGCTGACGAACTTTACAGGGTTCCTGTAAATGTATACTCCCAGCTTGCGGGTACCCTTTATATGAATTCTGAAGGTATCATGTTATTGCTTGATACCAGCAGAATGGTTATGTTCTATAAAGATGAGAACTACAAGCATCCGGTCCTTGAACCCATGCGCAACCTGGTGAATACCTTTACACCCGATGCTTTACTGGATGCCCGGCTGAGGCTTGACTATATCCATGGTATGCCTCCTTTATTTCCACTGGATCAGATGCGGGTCGTAAAGCCTGCATCTGATGCATCGCCTGGGGAAAATCTGAATGGGGATATCAGCCCCTGGGTGCAAAAGGCAACGAACAACCCTGATGCTGAACTATTTGTATTTGGTTCCGGCTGGGACGATAATGCTCCGGGTAGCCATCCTGTGGGTCGCAAATATTTTAATCCAGACCCTGCCAAAGGAGTACATGATATTCATATGAATCAGGGAGATACCGGATCGAGTGCAAAATTCAACGGACCCGGCCAGGATGGGGCTTTATTCTTTCATTTAAAAACCGCGGATCTTTGGGTTGCCATGTTCTTCAGGTTCCAGAACCAGCACATAACTACTGATGGGAATGGGAATCCTATGTAACAGTCACATTTTGATTGTGAATGATTGATACTCAGAGATTTTTAAACCTGGCCAACGCCTGGTTTGCCGTTGATCATTCTTGAAATGATGCCGCTGTATTTTGTCATATCAGCCCTGATAGTTCCGGCAAGATGAAAGAAAATATAGGCATAAAAAAAGTACTGAAGCACACTGTGAATGTTTTTAGCCGTGCGGTGCAGTGGATCAAGCCAGCTGACATCTTCAAAGGCCAGTACAAGGCCTGTGAGGGCCATAAATGTAAAGAGCAGGTAAAAGATCAGGTAACTGTACTCAACAGCCAGGTAGTGGTTCCTTTCTCCGTCACCAGATGGAACTTTAACCGCTTTGTTGATTTTGGTCATCAGCTTTTCCTCTTTAGACCCGGCTATTTCTATGACAATTCTGGAAAGAAGCAAAAAGGAGAGGGCAAAGCCGATGTATTTATGTACCATCCAGAGTTTATCATTGTACTCATGGGCTACGTTCTTGGCCTGGTCGACAGTGACCAAACCCCCTTTTTCATGAACCATATCCTGGATCATCTTTACATTATCATGCTTATGAAAAAGTGTTTCGCTTAACAGTACCATGGTAATGGTAGCGACCATTAAGATGAATGTAAGCCAGTGCCAGATACGCACGGCTGCCGATTTCCTGTCCTGAAAAAATCCTTGTTTACTTAGCTTCTCTGCGCTCAATTTTTCTGTGACCATCTTATCTTCGACCATATCCTAAAGTTATCAATCTTTACCGGATAAAAAAGAAAAAAGCTCTCCAAAAGAGGAGAGCTTTGTATCGATAAAACGCAGAGTTTCTAATTTTGTTCGAACTCTCCTGTGGCGCGAAGTTGAATTTCATCACTGATAATGGCGGCAGGAGCATTTCCAACACCAAAATCATTGCGGTTGATGGTACCAGTAATCTTGAAGCCTGCAACTGGCTTCTGAGTGCTCATGCTTTTTCCAATGCCGTTCAGTACAAGATCAAGAGATACTTGTTTAGTAACGCCATGAAGGGTCATATTGCCGATCATCTTATATTTTTTAGCATCGATCTTTGTAATGGAGGAGGTTTTAAAGGTCAGATTTGGATATTTTGCTGCATCGAAATATTTATCACTTTTAAGATGTCCGTCACGCATATCATTATCCGTATTGATGGAGGCTATTTCTGCAGTCAATGAAAATATAGCATCTGTAAAATCAGGCTTTGACGTAGTAATACTGGCATCAAATTTCTTAAAATTCCCGTCCACCTCTGAAAGGCTCATATGAGTGACAGTAAATCCAAGTTTGGCATGTGCTTTATCAACTGTCCATTGGGATTGTGCAAATGCAGTCATGCCCCCAAGTAAAAAAAATGCCGTTAAAATGCTTAGTTTATTCATTATTTCTGTTTTAAACATAGGGTAGATTTATCTATCCAGATGCTACAAATATAAATTTTCTTTTATAATTGTATAGACAACAGACCTTACTTATTATTTAAAAATTCTACTTGATATAATTCCTTAAACGTATTATCTTTATTACTGTCAAGGGTTTACGCGTTTATAACTGTCTTTAAGTTTGTAATGTTGCAAAGGCAGTTCTTTTTTTAACTGCTTTTAAAATTGATTACATGCTGAAGATAAGTGAAACTGATGTGGAACAACTATCGCAGATGCAAATTCCGGTTGTCGGGATTGGAGCCTCTGCAGGTGGTTTGGACGCAGTAAAGCAATTTTTGCAGGCAGTACCTGAAAAGTCGGGTATGGCATATGTGTTCGTGCAGCATCTCAGTCCGAAACATGAGAGTGTCTTGCCTGATATATTAAAGAAATCATCCAAGATCCCGGTGCATGAGATCACCAATGATATTCATCTCGAAAAGGATAATCTCTATATCCTGCCTTCAAATAAAATTGTAACAGCCCTGGATGGAGTATTGAAACTGGCTCCCCTGGATACTAAAAGTAATAAGGTAAAGATCATTGACCTGTTCTTTTCTTCATTGGCTTCAGTGCATCAGAGTTTTGCTGTAGGGGTGGTTCTGTCGGGGTATTCAGATGACGGGACCATAGGTCTGCAGGCAATTAAGGCATATGGGGGCATTACATTTGCTCAGGATGGGGCATCTGCCGAAATCGGCGAAATGCCCAAAATGGCCATTAGTTCAGGAGCAGTTGATTTCGTTCTGCCCCCGGCAAAAATTGCCGAATACCTTGTTGAAATCAATAGTCCTTTTCCTGCAGATTATTCTCTCGCAGAAATTGCCAATACCATTCCCCGGCAGGACGATGATATATTCAAACAGCTGTTGACTGTCATAAGGGTTCGCCGGGGTGTAGATTTTACCTATTATAAGATCAGTACCATTAAACGGCGTATCATCAGGCGCATGGCCTTAAACGGCATTGAAAAGACGGCTGATTATCTGGGTTTCTTAAGGGAAAATATTGCTGAACAGGATGCGCTGTACAATGATATTTTAATTTCTGTGACTGCCTTTTTTCGTGACCCCTCAGGTTTTGAACTTCTCTGTAATTCAATATTTCCTGATCTGATGCAGGGCAAGAGCATGGATGAACCGCTGAGGATCTGGATTGCAGGTTGTGCGACCGGTGAGGAAGCTTATACCATGGCTATCTGTCTCCATGAACAGCTTGGGAATAAGGCACATGCTATTAAGGTACAGCTTTTTGCTACCGATATCTCTGAGACAGCCATCAACAAGGCGCGATCAGGAATTTACCGGGCCAGTGATCTTGAAGGTATGAGTGCGTCAAGGCTCCAGCAGTTCTTTACCCGGCATGACGGCTACTATCAGGTAAATAAAGAGGTCAGGGATATGTGTGTATTTGCGCATCATAATATTCTCAAGGATCCTCCATTTTCCAAGATAGATCTTGTCAGCTGCCGCAATGTGATGATCTACCTTGAGCCTGTGCTGCAGAAGAAAGCATTGACCACCTTTCATTATTCCCTGAATGAAAAGGGATACCTGATGCTGGGAAGATCAGAAAGTATAGGCGTTAATTCTGACCAGTTCGGTTCTTTTAATACAAAAGAAAAGATCTTCCGCCGCAAAGGTGTGCGTGGTCGCTTTATGCAGGTCACTTCGCGCGGCGGAGAGCAGGATTTTAAGGATTTTGATAAGAGCAGCCAGCGTGAAGATACCCGTAAAGATGTGTTTAAACTGGCAGATCAGCTTATTCTTGCCTCCTATGCTCCTGCAGGAGTTTTGCTGAATGAAAATTTTGACATCATTCAGTTCCGTGGAGCCACAGATCTATGGCTTACCCTGCTTCCTGGCGTAGCAAGCCTGAATATTATCAAGATGGCCCGTGATGGTCTTGCCTTTGAGATCAGAAATCTCCTGCAACAGGCAAAGAAAACAAATGCTCCAGTCAGAAAAATGGGTGTTGTTTTTACCATCAACGGTCTGCAGAAATATGTAAACCTGGATGTATCTCCAATTAAAGGTGCTGCAGAGCCTCATTACCTGATTCTGTTTGAAAATTCAGGTCTCCAGGGAATTGAAATTCCTGAATCTGAGGGCACTCATGTGCAGCGGAAGGCCAATGCAAAAGATCTGAGGATCCGCAGCCTGGAAAAGGAAATTCTGCAGGCCCGTGCTGATATGAAAACAGTTACCCAGGATCAGGAATCTGT
>JAYWCR010000155.1:0-8169 GCA_043780395.1 Sphingobacteriales bacterium | reverse complement strand
GGGTCTTCTGCAGACATGCTTGGTTTTGCCGGCCGCCTGGATACCAGTTCCTACAGCCTGTTTGCCCCTCAGGCTGCAGGCAATACCTGGTACCCATATTCTTTTTTAAAACCTGAGGCGGAAAATGAACCGGCTTTAAGCGCAGCCCTGGATTATCTTCTTGAGTTGGTCCACGAACTGGGCTCAAATGGAATTCCTATGGAGAAGATTTTTTTTCTGGGCTTCTCACAGGGAGCATGCCTGACCCTTGAGTTTACAGCCCGGCATGCTGCCAGGTTTGGGGGCATCATTGCCCTTACAGGGGGGCTGATCGGTGACCGGATTTATAAAGAGAAATACAGGGGTGACTTTTCCGCTACTCCTGTTTTTATTGGAACCAGTGATCCTGATGCGCATGTCCCCGTAGAGCGTGTCATGGATACAGCCACCCAGCTGGTCGGTATGCATGCAACTGTGACCACCAGGGTCTACAAAAATATGGGGCATACCATCAATGAAGAAGAAATTGCTTTTGCAAACCAGCTCCTTTGCAATCATCCGGGACCTGGAGCGGAGTAAAATACGATACTGACTAGTTTTCTATACATTTAACTTCTGATTAGCTAAATGTGAATTCCAGCGCTTTTCTTAATACACTTAAAATACTGCCTTTAAGCGCTAAATTCTGACTTTTCGGAGCCAGATCCTGCCTCTATGATTCCCCGAGGAAACAGGTACGAATTTAGTACCTTCTCTGAAAGAAATTTGTCAATAAAACTCATATTTATGAAAAGGCTTGTCCGAATTCTCAGAAATACATGCCTGCCAGGATTCCTGCTTTTGCTGTTCGTTCCGGCAATAAGGTCTCAGGCCATGCAGGCCCAGCCAAATGACCGCCCGTATGGAAACAGCAATACTCCCTACCCGGACAATTCAGGGAACCGGGAAAACCCACCCTATAATTCAGGCAATCAGAACCAATACCCTGATGATCAAAACTACAACCAGAACTATGATCAGAATAGCCAGAACTATAATGATCAGGGTGAAAATATCAGCTTCCGTACTTTTTATGATCAGCTGAGCCCTTATGGTCAGTGGGTAAATACATCAGAGTTCGGGCAGGTCTGGATACCAGATGCAGGTCCGGATTTCCAGCCCTACCGCACATCAGGTCATTGGGTATACACAGATTATGGCTGGACCTGGGTCTCTTCATACCGCTGGGGCTGGGCTCCTTTCCATTACGGACGATGGAGCTATGCAGATGAGTTTGGATGGTACTGGATACCTGGGTATCAATGGAGCCCCGCATGGGTTGCCTGGAGGCATTCAGAAGAGTATTATGGATGGGCTCCGTTAAGTCCGGGTCTTTCAATCGGGATTTCCATGTCATGGGGCAATGAAATTCCGGCCAGAAACTGGTGTTTTGTGCGGCCAAACTATATTTCAAGCCCACGAATCAATAATTATTATGTTTCTGTGAACCAGAATACATCCATAATCAACAATACCACCATTATCAACAATAGCAGGTACGTAGATGCAAGCCGCCATACTTCCTATTCTGCGGGACCAGCACCTGCAGAGGTGTCCAGGTATACAGGAAGGTCTATAACTGCTGTTCCAATCCAGACCATGGCCAGGCCAGGAGCCGGAGGCGTACGCAATAACCAGCTTATGCTTTACAGACCTCCTGTAAACCAGGTCAGAACCGGCAATTCAAGAGCTGGGGCAGGTAATGCCATTAATGCGGCTCCTGGCGGAGCTCAGAACCCTGCAAACCAACTGCCCGGCAGGTCCTCGCAACAGGTTCCTGCCAGTATTCACTCTCCTGAGATAAATGCGCAGAAAGTCGAAACAAGGAGAAATTCAATGCAAGGCCCTGCTATCCAGGAGCCTCAGAGAAGGGTTCAGGCTGATCAGGGAAAATTACCCCAGAGGCAGGTCCAGTCTGACCAGCAACAAGCCCAGCAGAGGCAGATCCAGGAACAGAGGCAG
Source organism: Sphingobacteriales bacterium (assembly GCA_043780395.1). GTDB lineage: Bacteria > Bacteroidota > Bacteroidia > Sphingobacteriales > Sphingobacteriaceae > JANLVJ01. The sequence goes on along the minus strand of JAYWCR010000155.1, from coordinate 6,189 downwards.
CAACAAGACCAGCAGAGGCGGATTCAGTCTGACCAGCAACAAGACCAGCAGCGGCAGATCCAGGAACAAAGGAGCCAACAAGCCCAGCAGCGGCAGATCCAGGAACAAAGGCAGCAACAAGACCAGCAGAGGCGGATCCAGGAACAGCCCCAGCAACGACCGGTTCAGCCCCAGCAGCAAGCTCCCCGTCCGGTAGAAAGAAATATCATTCAGGCACCAAGAACTGCGCCAGCCCAGCAGGAAAGACGTGTAGAGCAGAGATAGCTTTCACATCTGATTATACAACCCATATCCGGCAAAAAGCAAGGGTATGGGTTTTTGATTTTTATCTCAGCTTGTCAAGGATCCGGTTTAGTGCATGAATGTCATCATCCGATATCTTTTCAAGCATCTCGGTCTCAAACCTGTTCATTTTCTCATTCACAGCGGCCAGCAGGGCCAGGCCTGCGTCTGTAATATGAATATCTACTTTGCGCCTGTTTTCCATGCATTCGGTCCGCGTAACATAACTTTTTTGCCGGAGTTTTTCAACCAGTCTGGTTGCATTGCTCATCTTATCAAGCATCCGCTCCTGTATATCAGACAAGGCCGTAGGCATGGGCATTTTCCCTTTTAAGATCCTTAATACATTATACTGCTGGGAAGAAATTCCAAATGGCTTTAACAACTGAAAGTTTCGGCTCATCAACCAGTTTCCGGTATAAATAATGTTTAATACAGCCTTGCTTGCCGGCGTTTTAAATGAGCTTTGTTTTATTTCTTTCTCTAATTCCATGGATAAAAATGTACTTCAGAAGCATTCACACCTGTGCCCATAACCGGCTTGTAAAGCTAACGAAAGTAAAAACTAAAAGCAGTCAGGCTGTTTTTAGGCATATTTAAAACCTGTTTACTTATATGAAACATATTTTTCATATAACTATAAATGAGCATATTGGATTAATTTACTTAATCATATAGTTTAATATCATCACTCCGCTGATGCCAATCACAGAAACAAGGGTTTCCATCACTGACCATGAACGCAAAGTGTCTTTCATACTCAGGTTGAAATATTCCTTGAACATCCAGAACCCCGGATCATTTACATGGGAGAACATCAGGCTCCCTGCTCCTATGGCAAGAACCATCAGATTTGGATCCACGCCTGAGGTGATCAGCAGGGGAGCAATTATGCCGGCAGTAGTGAGCCCTGCAACGGTAGCCGAGCCAACACAGACCCGGATAAAAGCTGCGATCATCCAGCCCAGCAATAAGGGATGAATGTTCCAGCTTTTAAGAATCCCTGCAATTTCCATACTTACCCCACTATCGCTCAGCACCTGTTTGAAGCAGCCTGCCCCTCCGATGATCAGCAGAATACCTGCTATATCTTTTACTGCATCACCATAGATGACCATAACCGAACTCAGGCTCTTTCCCTGCCGTATCCCAAGGGTATAGGTAGCCAGAGACAGCGCAACCAGCATCACAATTGTTGGATTGCCAATGAATCCGGTAAGCTTTGCGACAGGGGCTATAGAGGGTACCGAAAATTTAAGGATGGCTGAACCTGCCAGTAGCAGTACAGGAAATAATGCAGTCAGCAAACTTGTCGAGGTTCCTGGCTGTTCGTGTTCAGGAACGTCTTTTGCCTGAAAGGTAGCAAGGGGTACAGAATGAACAGACCTGAGCGTGCTGCTGAACACAGGTCCTGCCAGAATAATGGCGGGAATTGCTATCATCATCCCATAGAGCAGGGTCGTTGCCATGTTTGCATGGAACAGGGTAATAAGGGCTACCGGTGAGGGGTGTGGAGGCAGGAAACCATGGGTCACAGAGAGCGCTGCAAGCATGGGAAGTCCGATATAGACGGCTGGTAATTTATACCGGCTTACCACAGAAAAAATAATAGGAACCATAAGCACAAAACCAACATTATAGAATAAGGGAATCCCTACAATGAAGCCTGTGCCAACCATGGCCCATTGGATCTGCTTTCTGCCAATGAGCTTCATCAGGCTGGATGAAATTCTGAGGGCTGCCCCGCTTTCGGCAACCAGTTTTCCAAGCATGGCTCCAAGTACAATAATGATCAGAAGCTGCCCAAGTGTATCTCCAAGACCTTTTTCTACTGATACAGTGATGGATGAAGGGCTGATCCCCATCAACATACCACCGCAGATAGAGACCAGCAGAAAGGCAAGAAAAGGACTGAGCTTTACCCAGCTGATAAGCAGTACAAGGGCGGCAATGGATAGAAAAGCAAAGATTAATGGAGAATAGAAATTAAGGCTATGGGTCATATGGAGTAAAAAAATCAAATTGAAATCATTAAGGAAACAAATCAGGGAATACAGACGTAAACTGTATTATAGGTAGCCTGGTGCCTTAAAATTGAAAAATAAGGCATAAGTTAATGAATATTAGTGACCGAAAGCTTCCTAAATCATACCGGGACTTCTACCTTAGTACAATGATTAAACTTGAAAATGAACATCTGGAAGTGATGATCAGCAGTAAGGGTGCAGAAATTCAGTCGCTGATAAATAAAAAAACAGGCATTGAGCATCTCTGGCAGGCTGACCCTGCATTCTGGCCGAACCATGCGCCCAATTTATTTCCTGTGGTGGGGTCGTGCAAAAATGATCAGATCCTGGTAGATGAAGAGGCATATCCGATGGGAAGGCATGGCTTTGCCAGGCATACCTTGTTTACAATGGTTGATTCAACGCCCTGCCATGCTGTTTTCTCAATTTGCGATACTGCAGAGACCCATGTCCATTATCCATATAAGTTTGAATTTCAGGTAATATATGACCTTATCCATTCCAGGCTGAGAATCTCCTTTAAAGTGATCAACAAGCAGGAATCTGATATTTTCTTTTCACTGGGAGCACATCCAGCTTTTAAAGTACCTTTTTTTGAAGATGAAAAATATGAAGACTATTATGTGCAGTTCACAGATCCTGCCCCGTTAAGGGTCTATTCATTGTCAAAAAACGGACTTTTCAACGGGGAAAGCCGCCCTGCACCTCTTATTGACAGAAAGCTTCACCTGAACCATGAACTTTTTGTGAATGATGCTTTGGTCATGAAAGAAGTGAAAAGCCGCAAAGTATCAATTGCAAGTTCCAAGAACCCGCATATCATAGAAGTTGAATTCCAGGAGTTTCCTTTTCTGGGTGTCTGGGCAAAACCAGGAGCAAAATTTGTCTGTATCGAGCCATGGCTTGGTTATGCAGATCAGGAAGGGCCGGAAAAAGAATTTACAGAGAAAGAAGCGATTCATAAGCTTGGCCAGGGACATGTTTTTGAAGCCTCCTATTATATTGGGTTCGGGGAGCGTTAACTTCCTGATCTTCTGATCTTTTTTACTCATAAAAAGGGTTTAACTGTTATTTAATTTAAATAAATATCCAATAATTTACCTATTTTTACTTATTCATAGTCTGCCGGATCTATTTATAGTGCAGACCTCTTATATACCTAATAAATAATCTGTTGACTTTTAATGATTTTAATTTTAATGCTTCCTTACTGGAAGGATTAACCAGCATGGGTTATACAAAGCCCACTCCTATCCAGGAACAAACTATTCCACTGATTCTTCAAAATAAAGATCTGATTGCCTGTGCCCAGACCGGCACAGGCAAAACGGCCTCTTATTTACTGCCTGTAATACAGAAAATGTCGGCTTCAAAACACCGCCATCTGAATACGCTTGTGCTTGCCCCTACACGTGAACTTGCCCAGCAGATTGACCAGCAGGTCGAAGGACTTGCTTATTTTACGGGCATCAGTTCTATTGCAGTATATGGTGGTGGAGACGGGAATGTATATGAGCAGCAGCGCAAAGGAATTATGCAGGGCGCGGATATTCTGATTGCCACTCCCGGGCGCCTGATCTCCTTTCTGGTTTCAGGCATTGTCAAATTTGAGCACCTTGAACACCTTGTGCTTGATGAGGCTGACAGGATGCTGGATATGGGTTTTTACGAAGATATCCTGAGGGTGATCAGCTATCTGCCTAAGAACAGGCAGACCCTGCTTTTCTCGGCAACGATGCCCCCGCGCATCAGGGAACTTGCAAAGCGGATCCTGAATGATCCTTTACAGATCAATATTGCCACCTCCCAGCCTGCTGTGGGTATCAACCAACAGGCTTACCTTACTTTTGACGAACAGAAAAACAAACTATTAACCCAGATTCTAAAAACAGGCTCCTATCCGAGTGTGCTGATCTTCTCTTCGACCAAGGAAAAGGTGAAGCAGCTCCATACCTGGTTTAAAAAGACCGGAATTAATGCGGAAGCCTTTCACTCTGACCTTACCCAGGATGTAAGAGAGCAGATTTTGCGGGCTTTCAGAGCCCGCCAACTGCCTATTATCATTGGTACAGATGTGCTTGCCAGGGGTATTGATGTGGAAGGGATCAGTCTGGTACTGAACTATGATGTTCCGCCTGATCCTGAAGATTATATTCACCGGATCGGCCGTACTGCACGAGCAGAAACTACAGGTACAGCCATCACTTTTGTAAATGAAAAAGACCAGCGTAAGTTTCAGAGCATTGAAACTATGATTGGCAGAGAAATCCCTAAAATTCCTCTGCCAGAGGGTATGGGTGAGGGCCCCTTATACCAGCCGGGCGTACGGCGGGCAGGCAGCCACTCACCTGGTAAAAGGCCAGGTTCGGGTCCAAAGAAACATTTCAAGCCCCGTGATAGAAAACCCGGAGAAAATCCGCTACCTAAAGATAAAATAGCATAAAAAAAGCCGGCTTTTTGGAATTAAACCAAAAAGCCGGCTTTTTTTATGCTTCTTAATAAGCTACATGTTCTCTTTCCTGCGCTCTGACCTCGACCTTTTTCATCAGGCCTGCATCTATACTGGCCTTTCCACCGCCTGATAAGAGGGTAGCTATAGTAAGGCCTATGATAAGCAGATGATATTCAATGCCCTCCGGTCTATCTGCCTGTACCTGCCAGTTCATAAAGAAGCCGTTATGCAGATGACCGACAAGTATAGTTCCGATGATCCAGCATAATACTGAAAAAGAAACAAACCGGGTTGCCAGTCCGAGCAGAAGGAAAACCGGAGCAAAAAATTCTACCATGATCACCAGAAAGGCAATGGCTGAGGGCAACTGTGCGCCGGTTGTAAAATAAATCATTGTATGGGAAAATCCCGCCCCTCCGAATAATCCAAGAAGTTTTTGAGCGCCGTGCGGAAAAATAACCACAGCAAGCGTCAATCGCGTAATCAGGGCCGCCCAGTTCGCAGGATCAGTGCCCAACAATGATTGTCTGTTCATAATACGTTGGTTTGTTTTAGAAGTTTTCTCTATAATTTACATAATTTGGATCACCTAAAAAAATATTATACTCAAAACGTATGCACTTTAAAAAATTATTAAATTCCGGAAACAGCCGCCGTATTTATTTCAGCTTTCTTTTTGCTGGATTTGTGTTCGGTGCAGGGCTTTCCAGCCCCCTTCATGCACAATCTAAAAAGGGGTACCATGTGCTGGTAGGTACCTATACGAATGGAAAATCCAAAGGAATCCAGGTCTATTCATTTGATCCTGGTACAGGAAAAATGACTTTTGAACATGAAGTGCCTTTAAATAACCCCTCTTATCTGAATTTTTCTCCTGACCATAAAGTACTTTATGCAGTCAGCGAAAACAATGGTACAGAAGGAAAGATCACTGCTTATTCATTTAACCCACATACAGGCGATTTAAGCCTGCTTAATAGCTTCTCATCCGGAGGCATAGCTCCCTGCTATGTCTCTACTGACAAGAGTGGAAAGCTGGTCTTTATCGCCAATTACTCAAGCGGAACTATTGCTGCATTTCATACCCATGCAGATGGCTCGCTTATAGAGAATCCCCAGATTCTTACCAATGAAGGAAGCAGTGTGAATAAGGCAAGGCAGGAGCATGCCCATGCACACTCAGTAGTAGTGTCGCCGGATAATAATTTTCTGTTTACGGCAGACCTTGGTGTGGATAAAGAATTTATCTACCGCATTGACACCACTGATGGAGCAGCCCCCCTCAAGCCGGCAAGCCCTGCCTTTTACCAGGCAACTGCAGGAAACGGACCCCGTCACTTTATCTTTGATACAAAAGGAAAGTTTGCCTACCTGGTTCAGGAGCTGAGCGGTACGATCACCACCTTTACCTATGCAGACGGGAAAATT
>JAYWCR010000154.1:0-13871 GCA_043780395.1 Sphingobacteriales bacterium | reverse complement strand
TGGAGGCTGATATTACTTCCCAGCTGGGTGTTTGTGAATCCATCACCCGGATTGACTATCCTGAGATCAAGGGGGGTAAATAGTTCAGTTAACTCCATTCTGATATATTAAGGGGTGCTTGCATAAAAGCGCTGGCAACAATAGGATATTTTTTTGAAAGACTCATAGAAAATTCATCAGACTTAGCGCAGGATTCAGATATTTACCGAAAAAAATATGATCCTTATTACCGGCGCTACAGGATTTCTGGGCTCACATCTTGCCAAAGTTTTGGTAAAAGGGGGAAACAGAATTATCGCTTTAAAGCGGAGTAGCTCAGAAATTCCGGTCATGCTGGGACCTTATGCTTCTTTGATTGAGTGGCGTGAAGCTGATCTGCTTGATATTTATGCTCTTGAAGAGGCCATGGAAGGTGTAAGCAAAGTATATCATTGTGCAGCTGTCGTATCCTTTGAGGCGGCCGACCGTAAACGGATGATTGCTGAGAATGCTGAAACAACCTCGAATCTTGTAGACCTCTGTCTGCGACTCGGCATTGAAAAGCTTCTGCATGTAAGTTCTGTGGCTGCCATCGGAGAACCACTTGAAGGTCAGATGGCCAGTGAAGAAACGATGTGGGAGTTTAATGAAAATAGTTCCGGTTACGGGATCAGCAAATTTGAAAGTGAAAGGCAGGTCTGGCGTGGAATTGTTGAGGGGCTGAATGCTGTCATTGTAAATCCTTCAGTTATACTTGGAGAGGCAGACATAAATAAAGGAAGTGGCCGCATTTTCGGTCTTGTCAGAAAGGGGCTTAAGTTTTATACCCCGGGAGTGACCGGTATGATCGCGCTAGATGATGTGATCTCCTGTATGATCGCATTGATGAACAGTTCTGTATCGGGTGAGCGGTTTATTCTTTCTTCAGAAAATATTTCCTACGCAGATTTTTTCAGACAGGCAGCAGCCGGCCTGGGTCTTGCTGAACCAAAAACTGAATTGAAAGCCTGGATGCTTAAGTTTGCAGGAAGCCTGGCTTTTCTTTTTCCTTCCATTGGGATCACTAAAGAGAATGCAAGGCTTGCTTCCGAAAAGAACTATTACGATACAACAAAAATAAAAAATCTTAATATTTGCAACTTTAAGCCCTTAAATCAGGTGATTGCAGAAATTTGTGTAGAAATCAATGAACAATAAGGAATATTATATAATTGACTTCGACAGTACGTTTACGCAGGTTGAAGCCCTCGATGAACTGGTGCGTATCTCATTGAACGGCCATCCCGAAAAAGAAAAGGTGGCAGCCGAAATTGAACGGCTCACCAATGAGGCAATGAACGGGCTTCTTTCCTTCCAGGAAAGTCTGGAAAAAAGGGTCCGCCTGCTTCATGCAAATAAAAAACACCTCGAGGAACTTATCAAAGTACTAAAAAGTAAGGTTTCACCCTCATTTAACCGGAACCGCGCCTTCTTCAGGTCACATCAGAAACATGTATTCATAGTTTCAGGTGGCTTTCGTGAATTCATCATTCCTGTTGTTGCCGCATTTGGTATTCGCGAAGAGAATGTATACGCAAATACTTTTACCTATGATGAAACTGGAGAGATCACTGGATTTGATACCAGCAATCCACTTTCAAAGGAGGGTGGTAAGGTAAAACTTATCCGGGAAATGAACCTTGAGGGTTCCCTGTTTGGCATTGGTGATGGCCATTCTGATTACCAGTTAAAAGAATCGGGGCTGATCAAAAAGTTCTATGCTTTTACAGAGAATATCTCCCGGGAACGGGTTATTAAACTGGCTGATCATATAACCCCCAGCTTTGATGAGTTCCTTTATCTCAAAAAGCTACCAGGTGCGATCTCGTACCCTAAAAACCGGATCTTATGCCTGCTGGTTGGGAATATAGAGGAAGAAAGTATCCAGCTTTTCCGTAAAGACGGGCTGTCTATCAGAGAGAAGCCGGTACTGGAAGAAAAATACAGAAAGGATGTAGGTGTTCTGCTTCTTTCTGCCCAAAGCAGGCTCAGTGACCAGGAGCTCTCAGGTTGTCATAAGCTGAAAGTAATAGGCTGTCTGGGGGAGGCTGAAAAGATGTTCTCTGTAAAGCTTGCCACTCGTATGGGTATTGTGGTCTTCGATGATGTGAAAGGCAGGCCACGCAGCAATGCAGTTATTCCAAAAAGGATGATCGACTTTATTAATAAAGGTTCGACCTACGGGAGCACTAATTTCCCGGGTATGCAACTTCAGAATAATAAGAATACCCATCGGTTTATTCATATTCATAGAAATCTTCCAGGAGTTATAGCCCGCATCAATCAGGTACTTGCCGACCACGCCATGAATATTGAAGGTCAGTATCTTAAGACAAATAAGGAACTTGGATACGTAATTACAGATGTGAATATCCAGTATGACCCGCTTGTCATTTCGGCTTTAAAGAAAATTGAGCATACGATCAGGTTCAGGTTGTTATATTGATTTAGTGTTTATATTCGGTTTTTATTGTTAAAATCAAAATAAAGTACTTATTTTGATTGTTTGCAGCATTTTAAATATGGTTAATGCCATATTGTGCAAAACCATTGTCTTAAATAGAGAATATGATCGTATTAAAATTCGGAGGCTCCTCTGTTTCCAATGCTGAAAACCTGCTAAAAGTAAAGGATATTGTGATGAACAGCTCAGGGCTGGAAAACCAGCTTGTTGTAGTCTGTTCAGCCATGCATGGAATTACAGACCTGCTGATCAGGGTAAGCCGCCTTGCTGAATCTGGGAATGAAGCGTATGCAGAAGTATACCAGCAGATCAGGCATACCCATACCGAGGCTGTACTTGCTATATTTGGAGAAACATCTGTCCAGGCCGCAGTTTCCATTAAAATTGAAAGCATACTTCAGGAGCTTCAGAATAAATTAAAAGGAATTTTTCTGCTTGGTGAATTATCAGACAGGAGTCTGGATTCAGTTGCAGGTATGGGCGAGCGGATGTCGAGCTGCCTGCTCCATGAATGTATCCATGAAACAGGAGCAAGCAGTGTTCTGGTTGATGCCCGTAAATTAATAATCACAGATGATACTTACGGTGCTGCAAAGGCAAACCTTCCAGCCAGTTATGAAAGGATCAGAGACTGGAGCCTTGGTCAGCCTAATGCCCGTAGTATCTGGGTGGTTCCTGGCTTTATTGCATCAAATGCTGCAGGGATAGAAACGACGCTGGGCCGTGGAGGTTCTGACTTTACTGCCTCCATTTTCGGTGCAGCACTGAATGTCCGTGAAATTCAGATCTGGACAGATGTGAATGGAGTTCTTACTGCCGATCCACGTAAAGTGAAAAAAGCATTTTCCATTACAGACCTGTCCTATGTAGAGGCTATGGAAATGTCACATTTTGGGGCCAAGGTACTTTATCCGCTTACGGTGATGCCAGCGTATAAAAAGAAGATTCCAATCCGTATTAAAAACACCTTTGAACCTTCCTTCCCTGGCACATTGATCTCTGATGGCGTTTTTAACAACCGGTTTATTGTAAAAGGAGTTACCAGTATTGAGCATATAAGCCTGCTTACCTTAAAAGGAAGTGGAATGGCCTCAGTTTCCGGAATCTCTACCCGCTTGTTTGGCACTCTGTCGAACCACCGGATCCAGGTTATACTTATTATGCAGGGATCATCAGAGTATTCAATCACATTTGCAGTCCATGGCAGTTCAAGCCACCGGGCCTGTTCTATACTTACGGATGAATTTAGCCTGGAGATCAGTTCAGGATTACTTGACGAGGTAGCTGAGGAAAAGAACCTTTGCCTGCTGGCAGTGATCGGTGAGAATATGAAGCATGTGCCTGGAATTGCCGGTCGGTTTCTGACCTCTCTGGGCAGGAACGGAATCAATGTGACAGCCATTGCCCAGGGTTCTTCTGAACTGACAATTGCCGTTGCCATTAGTCAGGACGATCTTTCCAAGGCCCTGAACTCATCACATGAAACCTTTTTTCTTTCTGATACCAAGACACTGAATCTTTTCATTATAGGAACCGGTAACATAGGAGGCAGCCTGCTTGAAATTATGAGTCAGCAGAAAGCTTTTCTGAAACTGAATAAGTCTGTAGAACTGAACCTTGTAGGTCTGGCAAATTCCAGGAAAATGCTCTTTTCAGAATCAGGTCTGCAGCTTGATACTGCAAAACTTGAAATGCTGGAAAGGGGGGAACCTATGGTTCTGGATCATTTTGTAAATCAGATGATCCAGCTTAACCTGCCAAACTCTATTTTTATTGATTGTACAGCAGATGGTAAGCTGCCAGATGTATATGCAAGGGTGCTGGATTCAAGCATCTCTATTGTAACACCAAATAAAGTGGCAAATTCCGGCCCTTATGAAAATTATAAATTATTAAAGAAGATCCAGCACCGCAGAGGAGTTCGCTATCTGTATGAAACTAATGTTGGGGCCGGTCTGCCTGTGATCGGTACGTTGAATGACCTGCTGAACAGTGGCGATAAGATCCTGAAGATTGAAGCCGTACTGTCTGGTTCACTTTCTTTCGTATTCAATCATCTATCACCGGAAAATAAGTTCTCTGACATCGTAAAGGAGGCTATGACAAGAGGATTTACAGAGCCTGATCCCCGGGTTGACCTGAGCGGAGCTGACTTTGCCCGTAAACTGGTGATCCTGGCCCGTGAATGCGGGATAGGTCTTGAAATTGAAGACGTACAGGTTGATCCGATACTGCAGGAAAAATATTTTTCAAAAGGTGATGTAAAAGAATTCCTTCAATCTTTACCAGATGAAGATGACCGTTTCAAAGAGCTTGCAGAAAAGGCGAACCAATCAGGTAAGCTACGACGGTTCATTGGCGTTATTGAAAATGGAACGGCTTCTATCAAATTACAGGATGTAGACAATACCAACCCTTTCTATAACCTGAGTGGAAGCGATAACCTGATCTCCTTTACCACTACCCGGTATAAAGAACGGCCCCTGGTTGTCAAGGGGCCCGGGGCAGGAGCTGAGGTGACTGCGGCAGGTGTTTTCTCAGAAATTATTACGGTCAGCAACTCAGGCCAGGTATGGTAAGTTCTGTAGAGGTTATGTCACCAGCCACTGTGGCCAATGTAGGTTCTGGTTTTGATATGATGGGTTTTGCTGTGGATGGCCTGGGTGACAGGATGATTTTACGAACAAATCATTCAGAATCCGTTACTATCAGTCTTATCACAGGTGACGGGGGTAAAATATCAAGGCTTGCCGATAATAATACCGCCGGGGTTGCAATTCTCCATTTTATGAAGTACCTGGAGATCAGGAAGGGCGTAGATCTGGAGATTCATAAATTATCACCTGTGGGCTCAGGTCTTGGATCTTCTGCTTCAAGCGCAGCTGCGGCCGTTTATGGACTTAACGAATTACTGGGAAGGCCGGTACTGAATCCATCTGAACTTATTCCTTTTGCCCTTGAAGGGGAGAAGCTTGCCAGCGGTGGTATTCATGCCGATAATATAGCTCCTGCTATGCTGGGAGGTATGCTTGTGGTCCGCTCGGTAGAGCCCCTTGATCTTGTTCAGATTCCTGTACCGCTTACACTGCGGACGGTATTGATTCATCCTGATCTGCAAATTCTTACAAAAACTGCCCGCAATCTGATTCCTTTAAGCGTAAGTCTGCATGATACTGTAGCTCAGATGGCCAATGTGGCCGGTTTTATAATGGGAATGGTAAAGAATGATATGGCGCTTCTGGGCCGGTCATTTGACGACCTTCTGGCAGAACCTTACAGGGCTCCGCTTATTAAAGGGTATGCCCAGGTGAAAAAAGCTGCCCTGGACCAGGGCGCAATCGGATGTAGTATTTCAGGCTCTGGCCCGACTGTTTTTGCCTTTGCCTCCTCTGATGAAGATGCAAAGCGTATTGCTGCAGCCATGGTCGCTGCATTTCTTAAGAACGGAGTTTCCTCTACATCCTATATATCCGGTATTAATCATAGGGGAACCTATGCCAATTAACCTGAACTGATCTATTATGCTTCTTCATTCCACGAATAATTACCAGCATAAAGCTAATTTTTCTACGGCTGTTGTTGATGCCTATCCTCCTGATAAAGGATTATATGTTCCCGATGTCATAGCACCCATGCCTGCGGAGTTCTTTAACAAGCTTTCAGGAATGAGTTTTCCTGAAATGGCCATCGCCATCGCAGGGCATCTTCTCAGCGATGAAATTCCATTGAATGAGCTGGAAAGGATCTGTTCCGATGCTTTTGATTTTGATGTTCCCCTTGTAAAGCTTAATCCTGTAAATTCAGTGCTCGAACTTTTTCATGGCCCAACCCTGGCCTTTAAAGATTTCGGAGCCCGCTTTATGGCCATGACCCTGCGGTATGTAGCCAGGAATTCTCCAAGACGCATCCTCGTGCTCACAGCTACCTCGGGCGATACCGGTGGGGCTGTTGCAAGCGGTTTTCTGGGGGTAGAGAACGTGGATGTCATTATACTTTATCCTGATGGCAAAGTAAGCGAAATGCAGCGGTTGCAGCTTACTACAATGGGTGAAAATATCCATGCCCTGGCTGTCGACGGTAATTTTGATGATTGCCAGCGTCTGGTAAAGGAAGCCTTTCTGGATACGGAGCTTACTGAAAAATTCCAGCTCTGTTCAGCAAATTCCATTAATATCGGAAGGCTTATACCCCAGAGCTTTTATTATTTCTTCGGATACAGCCGTCTTGAAGATCCACGTTCAAATCCGCTTTTTTGTATTCCAAGTGGAAACTTTGGAAATCTTACTGCCGGCGTGCTTGCAAAAAAACTTGGACTGCCTATAAAACAGTTCATTGCAGCAAGTAATGAAAATGATGTATTCCCGGAATATCTGACTACCGGAAACTATCGGCCAAGACCAAGTGTAGAAACTCATTCATCGGCCATGGATGTAGGCAATCCAAGCAACTTTTCCAGGATACTGGACCTTTATGGGAATGATCTTGAAGCAATACGCAAAGATATCAGTGGTATCAAGATCTCAGATCCTGAAACAGCCTCGACCATCTCACGCCTTTTTGCCCAGGGCTATACAGCTGACCCGCATACAGCAGTTGCCTATCTTGCCCTTGAAATCTATAGACTCAGGTATAATGATCCGGATACACCCGGTATCTTGTTTTCAACAGCCCATGCATCCAAGTTTTCAGCCCTTGTTGAAAAGCAAACAGCCTCACAGGTCGATATTCCTGAAAGGTTAAAGGTATTATTGGGCAGAAGCGAAAATTTTACGAGAATTGAAGCAAATCTCCAACAGGTGAGGCTATTCCTTCAGGCTAACTTTTAGGTATATTTGAGAAAATATACTACTGTGATAAGTACTGAAGAAATTGAAATTATAAAGACTGCCAGTTCAAAGCTTTCTGGCCTTGACTTCTCCAACCTTCCGTTTGGGAAAGTATTTTCTGACCATATGTTTACAGCTCAGTATAAGGATGGCGCATGGGGTGAGTTTAAGATTTCTCCCTATAGTACGATGGATTTTTTCCCCTCACTGATCACACTGCATTACGGTCAGGCAATTTTTGAGGGTTTAAAGGCTTATAGAAATGATATGGGTGAAACCGTCATCTTTCGTCCAGATCAGAATGCCAGGCGTTTTAACAGGTCGGCAACAAGGATGTGTATGCCCGAATTCCCGGAAGCTTCCTTTACTGAAGCTGTAAAGAAGCTGGTAGCGCTGGATCAGGCCTGGGTGCCAAATCCTGAAGATGGTTCTTTATATATCAGGCCTCATATGTTTGCTACAGACCAGTTCGTAGGGGTTCACCCTTCAAAAGAATATACCTTCTGTATCTTCACCTGCCCTTCGGGCCCATATTTCTCAAAACCGGTAAAAGTAAAAATTGAAACAGTCTATACCCGCGCAAGTGCAGGAGGGGTAGGTGCTGCAAAGGCAGCAGCGAATTATGCGGCAGCGCTTTATCCTACAAAGATTGCCAATGATGAGGGTTTTGACCAGGTTATCTGGACTGATGGTGCCGAGCATCGCTTTATAGAGGAGGCGGGAACAATGAACGTCTTTTTTAGAATTGGCGACGAGCTCATAACACCTGCCCTTGGAGATACAATTCTGGATGGAATTACCCGTAAGAGTGTGATTCAGATTGCTGCTGACTTAAATATCCCGGTTAAAGAACGCCGTGTTTCTGTTCAGGAGATTATAGCCGCATTTGAGGCAGGGACTATTCTAGAGGCCTTTGGCTCAGGAACAGCAGCTACGATCTCAGAAATTGCAGAGATAGGATTTGAAGGCAAGCGTTACCACCTGCCTGAGCATCCTGAAGCCAGGTCATTCTCTTTAAGCATTAAAAATGCGATGGATAAGATCAAATCAGGTGAAGAGGCAGATACCCATTCATGGATACAGAAAGTTTAATCAGCCAGATCAACTTATCTAAATAAAAAAAGGGAACCTGTTTAACGCAGGTTCCCTTTTTTTAGGCATCGGTTTTTTACGGGCTCCTTATTTAAAATCACCCTCTGTAACTCCGGAATTTAATTTCATTTCTGATACGACCATCTCAAAGCGCTGACTGGCTGCGCCTGAATTGACAGAGATGGTTTCCTTATAAGGGAAGAGGATATTACCTTTTTTGCGGTAATCACTCAGTTCTACGATCTGCTTGACAGGAACATTACCCGCTGTAGTGGTTGTCTCTGCTTTTACAAGGAACTTACTTTTCAGGTCATAATAATGCATAGAGACCTTTCCGGTAGGATCAGTGATCAGTACCTGATATGCATCAGATCCGTTCACTTTCTGAATGCCTTTAACAACAAGTTTAAAAGCAGGGTTATTCAGAAAATCAAGCTGAGCCGTTAACGAAGTGAAAACTTTTTTCTCAGCTATTTCTTCGTTAGTCAGGTCTTTTTTGACGCCCATTTGCTGCCTGTACCCTTTTTCGCCGTCGAACAGGGTTTTCATCATTGTATTGGCGCCCATGCTGATGGTCATGACTTCTTTATTCGGAGCCATTTTCTTGCTTAACACATTCAGGCTCATTCCCTGCATAGACATAGTCAGTGTCTGGGTATAGGAAGTCAGGTTCTTCAGCGCCTCCATGCCACCTGTTGCCTGTATATATTCCTTAATAATGTCAGAAGCTTTTACATCTGGTAGTACAGGCGTGCCTGAAGGCTGGGCCAGGGGATTCGCATAGGCATCATAAAGCCTGACATTGAAGCCTGATTTCTTAAAGTTATCAGGGATCTCTGCGGTATTGCCAACTATAACGATACGGGTATTGTCGTAGTTCATATATTTGATGGCTACCCGCTGGATATCTTCAGCCGTGACAGCATTTACACGCTGTAAATAAGTTTTGTAGAAGTCTGCAGGGAGGTCATTGATCAGAATGTTGCTGGCAAACATAGCCGTACGTGACGGGTCTTCAAGACCAAGGGCAAATGATCCGTTATACAGGGCTTTTGCATTTTTTAGTTCTTCGTCACTTACTTTTTCTGCCCGTATACGCCTTACTTCAGTCATCATTTCCCTGACAGCGCTGTCGGCCTTTGCATTTCTTACAGAAGCTGATGCCTGGAACAGGGTCTGGTACCTGCCGGAACCCAACCCTGAATAAGACCCATATGTATAGCCATGTTTTTCGCGTAAGTTCATAAACAGGCGGCTTTCAGCCCCTCCGCCTAAGATATAATTGGCAAGTAATGCTGGAAAATAGTCAGGATTATTCTTTTTTAGTTCTACCAGATTGATCATGGATATTTCGGCCTGTACAGCATCAGGCATATTTATCATATCAATTTCAGTTTTCAGGGGATTGGAAACCGTGGTCAGTACTGGTAGCTTCAATGTAGTTCCTTTCCATGTTCCAAAAACTTCTCTGGCAAGAGCTTCTGCCTCTAAAGGCTTTATATCGCCTACAAAGGTCAGGTAGGCTCGTGAAGGAGTGATGTATCTATGATAGGCATCTTTTACATCCTGAAGTCTTATTGAATTTATGCTCTCTTCTGTTTCGAATTCTCCATCGGGATGATTTTTTCCGTATGACAGAGCATGAACGAGTCTTGCAGAAATGGCGGGGCTGCTTTTAGACTGTGACCTGAAGCTGGTAATTGCCTGTGTCTTTAACTTATCAAATGATGACTGCAGAAAGGCCGGGTCTTTCAGCCCCTGACCCATTAAAATGAATGTTCTTTTAAAATAGCGGGTCAGGGCAGATGCCGAACCTCCTGAGGAATTCATGCTCACCTCTGCGCCAAGCTTTTCAACGGCCTCATCAAAAATAGCTTTGGGCATAGTGCGGGTGCCCTCACCCAGCATGCCACCCATCAAGGCCATTAAACCTGCCTTTGACCCTTCTGTAATGGGCCCTGCATCTATAGAATAACTTACTGAAACTTTGGGGAACCGGTGATCTTCAACGACCAGTACGGTAATGCCGTTGGGCAATTTGGAAAGAACCGGGTCTTTCAGGGTAAGGACAGGGGCGGGACCTGCAGGTGGCTGGTGGCTGCGGTCAATGTCCTGTGCTTTTACTGAATGAACGATGAATATTCCTAGTAGAACAAATAGATATTTTTTCATTTGAAAGCTTCTTGGAGAAGATTGTAAGTAATAGAATTATTGAGAGATTTTCGCCTTTCCGGGCAGATAATAAAGTACAAGGCGCGAATTGCCCTGCAGGTATTTTCTAGCGGCATCGCGTATATCTTCCCGGGTTATTCCCCTTATATCTTTTAGCTCCTCGTTAATCTCATTTGTATTCTTATTAAAGAAGGTATAGCCATTAGCCAGGTTTTCATTGATGCCAAGCATCTTTGTATTGGCACTGACAAATTCATTTTCAAACTGATTCTGCAGTTTTTGATAATCTTCGGTACTGATCAGGTCGGTCTGAAGTCGCGCCACTTCCGTATCCATATCAGTTAACAGACCCGCAGGCTGGGAGCCCCCGTTTGGAATAGCTCCAACAATGTACATTCCATAATCTTCCAGGGCATAATTAAAAGCGAAAACCTGAAGGGCTGTCTTTTTATCATCTACCATTTTTTTATACATTCTGGAGCTGGCACCTCCTGAAAGAATGGAAGAGATCATCTGCATTACCCTTGAATCTTTCGTATTTTTTCCGGGTATCCTGTAGGCAGCCAGCACGGCTGGGATCTGGATATTCGCATCATAGGCCGTGTCAACAAGTTGCCGGGTAAGCGGTGCTTCAGTTGTCTTTGTATACACCACATCTGCACCCCGGGGTATAGGTCCGAAATAAGCATCAGCGAGTTTTTTTGCTGCTGCAGGCTCAATATCACCGGCAATGGTCAATACAGCATTGTTCGGAACATAGAACTGTTTGAAGAAACCTTTAAACTCTTTAAGTTTTGCTGAATCAAGATCTTTCATGGAGCCAATCACACCATTATGGTAGGGATGAAGCTTAAAAAGGTTCTGCCCGATCACATTGATGACGTTTCCATAAGGGCGGTTATCAAAGCTGAGGCGTTTCTCTTCTTTGACAACCTCATTCTGTGTTTTAACGCCAATCTCATTTATCACCGGATGCATCATACGTTCACTTTCAAGCCAGAGACCCATGGTCAGTTGGTTTGAAGGAAATACCTCATAATAAAAGGTGCGGTCCTGGGTAGTATTGGCATTGTTCTGGCCTCCGTTTGAGGACACCAGCTTCATGAACTCGCCTCTTTTAATATGATCACTCCCCTCAAACAGCAGATGTTCAAAAAAATGAGCAAAGCCTGTTCTTCCTTTTTCTTCGTTTTTAGAACCTACATGGTACATGACTGAGACTGCTACCACCGGTGCATTATGGTCTTCATGAAGAATAACATGCAGACCGTTCGGCATATCATATTCAGTAAACTTTACTACCTGTGCATTTGCCTGCAGACCAGCAAGGGGGATGAACAGAAAGAAATAGAAATATTTTTTAATTCCCATAGAGTGTGTCATTTAACTGTTAGTATTTTACCGGACGAATGGCCGGTAAGTGCTTTTTGCAAACTAATCAACAAAATTTTGAGTAAAAAAGGGTGGATACTTTAACTTTATTTCTGTTACAATCCATGTCTTCCTTCTTATTCATTTGCATGGCTATGACTTTCACGAATCAATTCTCTGAGCTGTCTGCGTTTCTGTCTCCGTTTCTGACGGGCCTGGGCTCCTGCATGATGCCATTCCGAAAAATGATGAAATCTATTGATAAATGAAGCAAAACCTTCCTGTCTGCCTTTATTCAAGCCAATAGAAGGTTTAATGCCCGAAAGCAGAGATTTCCAGAGATATCTGAAAAATGAGCGGTGTGTTTCACGGTCTACATTGATCTCTTCGGTTCTCAGCGACTGTCCTGAGAGCGGATTGTCATTGAGCACTACAAACATATTTGCCAGTGACGACATAGTTTTCATATGGTTCACTGAATTCGCACTGGAATCATCAGGAAGCAGTTTAATTGACAGTTTATTGTAGTATCCGGTGATATGACCCCGGGCGGCCGTTTCATCGGCCTGGACATCAAAAGAGCATTTCTTTGAATACCCTCTGATGATCTGCAGAGCAGAAAGCGGAACGGTGATCTGGTTCACTGTGATAAGCGGGAAATAACCCATGGAGCCTGAATAGCTGAAAGAATCAGTCTTCGATAAAAGATTAAAGTTAAATTTCAACTGGAGGTCACCTTTATTGAAAAGGCGGGTTCTGATGGCAATATCAAGTGCTGGATTTTTCTTCAGCGCAGAAGGGTCATTGGTAAGGTTGGTTATTAAACCGTTTATTTCATTGAAGCTTATAATCCCGCTTTTATGGATCAACGCATTATAATCCTGGTATCTGATCATGGATCTTACAATCTCAATGCTGTCAAGATTCAGCCGTGACGAAAAATTTCTCAGCAATTCCTGGGGCATCGAAAATATTCCGGGATGGAGCCTTGGGATCCCGTCAGAATGATAATTAAAGTCGGCTCCTTCAATCAGTACATGAGGAATGCTGATCTGACCTGTGCGGAGCATTGTAAAGAATGAGCTGAACCTGAAGCGGATGTTTTCAATCTTAAGGGTCAGAAAGTCGCGTCCCGGATCCTCAACTATAGAAGGATATAAATTGGCTACCTTAAACTGGGGCAACATGGTCAGCTTTTCTACGGATACTTCGTTATCTGCTTTGGAAATCCTGACCTTGCCTGCTGTATATGTATATAATCCCGGCATTTTTTCAAAGGCTGCCGATTCAAGGCTCAGCGTAAAGTTTATAGATTCAAGGAGCCCTGGCAATGAGACTGGGTTAAAACCTCCTTTATTTATGCTTAAGTTTTCTGCATGGAAACGGGCATGGGCGCCATTAAGTTTAAAAACCCGCTGATGGTCAAGCCCTCTTCTGATATAGGAAATATGACCATTCAACATGTCTATATTTTCGATTTCAAGCGCAGTGAACAGACCCTGACTTAATGGTTTTTTTATGCTTTCTTCAACATGAACAGGTAAAGGCAGGTTATTTAGGAGTGAATCATTTTCGATGAAGATTTCCGGATTCTCAAGCCTGAACTTATTAATATGAACCAGGCCGCTAAAAAATGCACGGTGGATTTCTGTAATGGAAATAAAAAGCTCTTTTGCATGCAGGTGGTATCTGTTGGGAGGAGCCAGGCCGTCATTCTTCAACTGCTCGTAGACCTTTTCATCGGGCTCAAGGCTTATTTTTTTCAGGCTGATGCGTCCAAGCAAAAAATTGATCTGAATATTTTCTATCTGAAGGGTGTATTGGTTCCGGGTACTTTTGCTGACAAGGTCAGTAAGCGTTTTACGGATCAGAGGCCGGTACCAGATTGAAGCAATACTATTTGAAAGGATCAGAATTAAAGCTACAAT
>JAYWCR010000153.1:0-4260 GCA_043780395.1 Sphingobacteriales bacterium | reverse complement strand
TCAACAATTGTAGATAAGATTGAATTTACCCAATTGAATAAGCTTGAGTTCTCTCTTGAAAAGGTTTCGATAAAAGAAACCTGTATTAAGTTAAACATTGATAGGTTAGGGAACTATTCTGTTGCAGGTACGTTAAAACCCTTTACCCTACCTCATAACTTAGCTAACAGCATTCCCCCTAACCGCCCCCTCATAAATGCGGAGTAACATCTCCGCATTTTTTTCAGGGCTATAGAGTTGCAGCCATGTGTCCCGTGCGTTTAGGCCGATTACGGTCCGCTCTGCTGAAGGAAGTTTTTCAAACGCTTCTACCTGCGTGCCCAGGTCAGCAGCATCACCTGCCTTAAAGTGAAAGCCGTTATATCCGTTGGTAATACTCACTTTCATTTGCCCGATATCAGAGGCAAAAACAGGAACGCCCTGAGAAAAGGCTTCAATGATCACCATGCCGAAGGTCTCATACCAGAGTGAGGGAAAGATAAGGGCTGAGGCTCCGGCAAGTAAACTGGCAACCTTAGCTTTATCAACGGATCCCAGAAATTTAATATTGGGATAAGCCTGGGTATATTCCTGAACCAGCGTTTCCAAAAGTCCGGTGCCCGCAATTCTAAGGGGAAGGCCATTGCCGGCAAAAGCATT
Source organism: Sphingobacteriales bacterium (assembly GCA_043780395.1). Classification (GTDB taxonomy): domain Bacteria; phylum Bacteroidota; class Bacteroidia; order Sphingobacteriales; family Sphingobacteriaceae; genus JANLVJ01. Next base: position 3,621 of record JAYWCR010000153.1, on the reverse strand, counting down.
CAGTAATACCCTGACTCCTTTTTCATCACTCAGCCTGCCAATGTAGAGGTAATAAGAATCATTTAAAGTCTTTGCCACAAAAGTCCCGGTTACCAGGGCATAGCAGAAATTTGGTTTTACCACTATTCTGGGACAGAGAGAGGCAAGAGATGAGCGGCTAAATATCTCGCACGTATAGTCGCCGAGGGCAATATAGGCTGCAGGGATTCTCCAGGTTCCCAGAAGCTGATGCAGCAGCATGGAGCAGCTTACCCAGAAGGTCAAAATCTTTGAATTCAGATACGCTCCCTTCCAGACAGCCTGCCAGGAGAAGCTCAGGTAAGCCGGTTCCATAAAGATTCTGCCTCCTGTGTAGAGGGTGGCTGAGGGGCAGAGCAGCCGGTAGTTATGCAGGGTCATGACAACCGGTACCTTTTCATGGGCTGCAGCATAGACAGGGGAGGCTGAGCCTGCAAAATGCAGGTTATGGATATGTACAACAACTGGCCTGAAAGCCTGAATAACAGCGCGGGTCTTTTTGTATGATGAATAGTTAAAGGGTAATTGTACTAGTTTCAGCAGGTCCGATCCTGCATTTGAAAATTGAAGTAACTCCACTTCATGGCCCTGGGAGCGCAGAAGTGCTGTTTCATTTTCAACAACACTGTCTTCACCTCCTCTGAGCTTATAGCAGGTATGGATGATCAATATTTTCATAAGATCAGTATTCAGGCCCGTCTTACCTGCCGGGTAGCCTTGATGAATTCATTTATAAGTTTTCTGGTTACAAGGGCCTTCAGCCCGAAAGGTTTCTTGATCTGCATCTGCAGTTCCGGAACGATGACATCCTCCCCACAGAAATCAAAATGCCGGTTCTTGCCGCTGTCAATTGGAGTGATCAGGTAGTTAATTCCGAATGTATTTGTAGACTCTTCATCGAAGCCGATATTGCTCACCTTTGAAAGTATGGGGTATACTACTTTTAGGCGGTTTTCGGCAATATGCACCTGGAGCTGCACATCCCAGGTAGAGATCTTTCCACTAAGCTGTTTTTTTAACATGCGTACCAGGTCATAACCTTCGGCATTCAGGCGCTTTTTAAAGCCAGGTGAATGTTCGAGCATTTGCTGCAAGCCTTCTTTTTCCCAGACTATTTTACTGAACCGGTTGGCCCAGCCCGCCCAGCCATATGAACAGAACCTTTTATAAATGATCGTATCGTATAAATAATCCTCTACCCTGATCGGATATACATAGCCGGTAATGCAGAAAACAGATTTCATGTTTCTGTAAAATTCAAGACCGTCAAGCAGGTATTTCAGGTAATTGGACGATACGATCAGGTCATCCTCTACCAGAATGAACTCATCATAATTCTTGCTCAGATACGTCAGGCCCGCTTCAAAGTTAGGGCCGGTACTATAATTATGAGGCCTGAACTGTGTATGTACTTTCTTGAATCCTGTAATGGAATTTATATATTCCCTGGTCTCCAGCACCCCTTTTTTATCTGACTCTCCCTTAAACCCATCACTGAAGAAAACGATCTCCAGACCGGGGCATTCAGGGTTCTTTAAAAGGGCTGTGATACATTGCCGTAGTTTGGCTGCCCTGTTATAGCAGAACACACCTATAATAATTTTCTCACTCATGGTTTAATGCTGTCTTTTGAAATTATCCCACATCACAGGAAAAAGGGTCTTCATCCAGAGTTTCACAAAGGTTTCATTGACATGGGTGGGGAAATGAAGCCGTATGAACTGCATATATTCATCATAGGCAAGTCCTTTGGGGCTTTTAAGGTACCTGATGCGATCGGCCAGTGAAACTGCTGATGTTTTCCAGTTCTTTCCATGGTCATCGGTACAGAAGCCCTGGATACCTGGAACAACCATCACGGAAAAGCCAGCTTTTTTAGCCCTCAGGGTATAGTCAAAATCGGCAATGCTATGGGTGTAGGTAGTAGAAAGAATGCCTATTTCTTTCACAATGACTGCCGGAACCAGCATAATATTGGCATTGGCCATGTCGCATTCCCTGTACTCGGCTTCACTGTACACATTGAAGCTCTGCACTTTTTTCAGGTTATAGAGTTTCTGACCCCCATACGAGATCCTCCTTGTCATTACATCCAGGGTGCTTCCTATGCAAATGGCAGGCTTGTTTCCGGGAACCTTGTACCAGGCAAGTAATTTATGAATGGCCTGCGGAACCAGGAGCGTATCATCATTTAAAAGCAGGTAATAATCGGCTTTGAACTTGAGGGCCTCTGTCCAGGTATTGCGCATGCCTCCGGCCCAGAAAAGCGCCCCACTGCCTTTGAGCAGATGCACTGCAGGAAATTCACGCTGAACCGCCTCAGCAGTACCATCAGAGCTGGCATCATCTGTCAGGAACACTTTCAGCTCTGCCTCTCCATCAATTTGCTGGCTGAATAAACTTTTCAGACAGCTGAGTGTCTGCTTTTTTCGGTTAAATGTGGCCAGGAGTACAGCTATTTTCATGTGATTATATTTTTAATTCTTTTTCTGATAGCACGGGTATAACTGATGGAGTAATACCTCATCTTCATCGCTGCACTTAATTCAGGAATTCCAAGTTTCTCCTGCAGGGCGGGTAAAAAGACCTCTGGAGAAAGATAGATCCCATATTCAGGTGACTGGTCTATGAGAAGTTGATAAAGTGCGGCAATGCCAAATGTTTTTTCAGCAGGAAGGTGCCAGAGCACCAGATCCAGGTCTGAAGCCTCTACATTCCTGTAAAAGACAGGATTCGTCCAGATCCTTTTCATCAGGTCTCGTCTGGGGCTGGCTTTCAGGCCATTCTTATAATAGAGATAGCTTAGAGTCTGGGCCTCTTCATTGAATTTCGGCAGGCCTGCAAGATTCCGGCGCAGAAGTTCGGGCCATAATTCTTTAAACCCGGCATAGATGATCTGCAGGTTTGCTACACTGGCGAGCAGAAATTCACCCAGATGGTAACCAGGCACCTCCTGCACAGGGGTCTGCAGCAAATCTTCATAAAGTACCTGCATATCCATGCGGTTCAGGCCATGAATGACAAGTTCATGTGTACAGTCATCTTCAAAAGAAAGAAATCCAGTGGCTGCAGCCTCTTCAAAAAGCAGGGCAGCCGGCTTTATGAAAACACAGTCAGAGTCAACGATCAGGTAATGATCATCAGGGTTTGAATTGGTTTCTGTGATATGCTGCAGAATAGAAAATTCATAGAACTGGTTCTGGAACATACCGAAATATCCTCTGGGCGTTTTATAACTGAAAGGAGTATAGATCGTCTGTACCTCAAATTGCCTGAGTACATCTTCTACCTTACGGCCGTCTACAACGGGCATTTTCTTCACATTGGTGAAAAGCAGGTGCTGTTCTGTTTTATTCAGGCGCAGGCTGGTAGAAAAAAAAAGCAAGAGGCAACGCCAGTAAATATCCTGATGGTTCTGGCCTGAAGAAGCTTGGCCTGTTTGCGGAAAGAGGCTTTCTTCGCCTTTTTCATCTGCACAAAACCAGGTACATATATAGTTCATGAGTATTCTTTCTGAATTTAAGAGAGTGAGAGAGGGTCTGAGGTATATGCGAACGAAACTTCATCCAGTTCTTCATCAAGATTTGTTTCCACAGGCTTTTT
>JAYWCR010000152.1:0-8984 GCA_043780395.1 Sphingobacteriales bacterium | reverse complement strand
TTCCTGTCTCACTACTGAAACAAGCTCCCTTTCGTTTCCGTTGGGGTTGCAAAAGTAGAAACTTTTTTGATTAAAACAAAAATTTTATTTTAATCTTTTATTTCTACCCTTTTAGCAACCTCTTCAGCTAAATCGGGCCTCAAATATACGCACAAAACCAAAATCTACAAGATATTTATAATAAATTAAATGCAATAGAAAATGAAATCACCTAACTGACAGCAGATCAATAAAATAGAGAAGATACCAAAGGATCAGAACTGGCCGGTAGAGAGCAAAACCAGGGTACAGGCCTCCAGAACCTCTATTCCTGCTTTCTCAAACCTGGTTTGTAACACAGGATTCTCGGCACCAGGATTGAAAATAAGTCTTCGTGGATGTAGCTTTTCAACAAATGCAGGCAAAAAAGTCTGGTTGGAAGCATTAATATAAATACTGAGGGTATCTACCTCTGCAAAATTTTCATCGGACAGGTGAATATCCAGCTCTCCGATCGTTCCTGGATTCAGACCTACCGGAATTACCTGATAGCCCTGACCGGCCAGGCGCCTGACGGCCATGTTAGAATAACGCTCTTTGTTTTCGGAAGCTCCAAGGACCATAATAGCTGTATTGATTTCTTTATTCATGATGTCTATATATAAGGTATGAGTATCTTTAAAAAAGAAGGTACCGGCATGGCTCCATTATCAACGAACGAAACAGTTAGTAGGCACGATCAGGAACCTGCAAGCTACGCACCAAAAAAATTGCCAAGGCTCTTATCGCTGGATGTGTTCAGGGGAATGACTATCGCTTTTATGATCCTGGTAAATAACCCTGGCAACTGGGCTGCTATTTATGCTCCTCTGGAGCATTCAGACTGGAATGGATGTACGCCTACTGACCTTGTATTTCCATTCTTTTTATTCATCTCAGGGGTCAGCATTGTATTCTCACTCGAAAATGCAAAACGCGACCCGCATAAAAAACTGATCATAAAAATACTTCGCAGAGGGGTAACTATTTTTCTGATCGGGGTCTTTCTGAATCTCTATCCTTTCTTTGATTTTGGTACCGTACGCATTATGGGCGTTCTTCAGCGCATAGCGCTTGTATATATGGTATGCTCTCTCCTTTTCCTGTACATGAGCAAAAGAAAATTGATGATCACGGCAGGGCTGTTACTGGCAGGCTATTACCTGCTTATGGTAGCTGGACCCCTGCTGCTTACTGGCGCCTATACTTTAGAACCGGGTAAAAGCATGGCAGCCTACCTTGACCGGGCGATCCTTACCAATACCCATATGTGGAAAATGGCCGGAACATGGGATCCAGAAGGCCTGATCAGCACGATCCCGGCCATTGCCAGTGGCATCATTGGAATTATGGCAGGCCTGATCTTATCAGACAAGGGGCTTAATGCGGAGAAGAAAGTGATCAGCCTGTTCATAAACGCCTTTATTCTGGTTGCAGCCGGTTTGGTGGCAGGCCTCGCCTTTCCAATTAATAAAAGTTTATGGACAAGTTCCTTTGTGCTTTATACAGGGGGCATAGCCATGGCATTTCTGGCATTTCTTTATACGTTGATTGACGTAAACAATAAGAAGAAAGGCCTTACCTTTTTTAAGATCTTCGGCATGAATTCGATTGCTGTATTCTTTCTTTCAGGCATTGTGCCACGAACAATGGCCCTGTTTCCGGTGGCGCATGAGAACGGGAAGCCTGTTACCCTTCCAATGGCGCTCTATGCAGGCCTGCATCAGGGGCTGGCAGTAAAAAATGCCTCGCTTGCCTTTGCCCTTGTGAATGTGGCTTTTTACTTTTCGATCCTTGCTTTTATGTACAGAAAAAAGCTTTTTATTAAAATCTAAAGAACCTTGCGGGCAATTGCATCTGCAACCTGGCGGCCATCAATGGCTGCCGACATAATGCCACCCGCATAACCTGCACCTTCACCACAGGGATAGAAATTCTGAAGTTCAGGATGTTCAAGGGTATCAGCCAGCCGTGGAATACGCACGGGCGAGGAGGTTCTGGATTCTACACCCACCAGGATCGCCTCATTGGTATAATATCCTTTCATTTTTGCATCAAACCGGGGCAGGGCAGCCTGTAATTTTGAAGAAATAAAAGAAGGCAAAACTTCTGATAAATTAACTGAAGTAGTACCAGGCACATAACTATTGACAGGAAGGTCTGCAGATATGCGCCCTCTGACAAAGTCGGCCATGCGCTGGGCAGGAGCTTTCATTTTGCCGCCCCCAGCCTGAAAAGCAAGCTGTTCAATCTGCTGCTGGAATTCAAGGGCAGCCAGCGGACCGTTTTCTATTCCTGGCACATCTTCAAGATTTACCTGCACGACCATGCCTGAATTTGCAAATGGATTATTGCGCTTGGAAGGTGACCATCCGTTTACTACAATTTCTCCGGCATCTGTAGCACAGGGGGCAATAATACCCCCGGGACACATGCAGAATGAAAACACCCCCCTGCTTTCTACCTGCTCGATGAGCTGATAATAGGCTGGGGGAAGAAAAGGATCAGGCGCCTTGGAATGGTATTGTATTTCATTCACCAGGGTCTGGGCATGTTCAATACGAAGGCCAAGTGCAAATGCCTTTGCCTCAATGCGGATTTTCTGGGAATGCAGCAGATGAAATATATCCCTGGCAGAATGCCCGGTGGCAAGAATCAGCTGGTCGGCTTCCCAAAGAATACCGTCTGCAGTACGTACCGATCCGAACGAATCTCCGTTTTTATGGATCTCCGTGATCCGCTGATTGAAATGAACTTCACCACCGCACTCAATTATATAGTCACGGATAGCAACAATGATAGCAGGCAACTTATTGGTACCGATATGGGGGCGGGCATCCATGAGTATGTCAGCCGGGGCTCCATGAGCTACGAACAGTGCAAGTACCGCCTGGATCTGCTCCTTATTTCCCGACCGGGTATATAATTTACCATCTGAATATGTACCTGCCCCGCCTTCACCAAAACAATAATTAGAATCGGGATCTACCTCACCCTGGCGGTTAAGTATAGCAAGGTCACGTCTACGCTCTCTCACATCTTTCCCCCTGTCGAGCAGTACAGGCTTAAGTCCATGTTCGATAAGTCTTAAGGCAGCAAAAAGACCAGCTGGCCCGGCCCCTATCACCAGAACGCGTTTCCCGTTCGCTACGTTTCTGGCCACAGACACTTCAACAGGCATGACTGATTCTTCACTGGTAATGACCAGCACACGGATGCGGTAAAAGGCTTTTTTTGAGCGGGCGTCAATCGAACGTTTTTGAAGCTCAACCCTGAGGATCTCTGATTCAGGGATCCCTGTCTTTTGAGCAGCAATTTTTCTGATCTCTTCCAGGTTGCCGGCAAATTCTGGTGCTATCTGTATTTCAATGGAGGTATTCATAGGCCAGCTGTAAATGTAGGGATTCTTATTAATATTGATAATTTTGATATTTCTATAAGTAATATCTATCGGAATGAATTTTCAGCAAATGGAATATGTGCTCGCCATTGATACGGAACGCCATTTTGCCAGGGCAGCGGCAAAATGCTTTGTGACGCAGCCTACACTGAGCATGATGGTCCAGAAACTTGAGGAAGAACTGGGCCTGAAACTTTTTGAACGTGACCGGAAACCTGTTCGCCTTACCCCGGCTGGTGAAGAAATTATAATTCGCATCCGCAGAATAGTTTTGGAAACAAAATTGCTTAAGGAATGTGCAGCAGAAATTAAAGGAACGGTACAGGGTGTCTTGAAGCTGGGGGTAATACCTACACTTGCACCATATCTGCTTCCGCTTTTTCTTAAATCATTTACCTTAAAATATCCTGAGCTCAGGGTGTACATTCATGAAATGGCTACTGACGAGATGATCACCTCACTGAAGAACGGAGATCTTGATATTGGCCTTGCAGCCACGCCCCTGATGGAAAATACACTTTATGAGCATTTGCTTTTTAAGGAAGAGTTTTTTGCCTATGTTTCTTCCACTAAAGATGCGTACAATAAAAAATACCTGTTGCCAACACAGATTGACCTTAAAGACCTGTGGTTGCTTGAAGAGGGCCATTGTTTCCGCAACCAGATCTTTAATCTTTGTGAATTGAAGCATTCAGAACATGAATTCAATGCACTGCATTATGAATCAGGAAGTATTGAGACCCTGATAAACCTGGTCGATTCAAGTGAAGGAATTACTATTATTCCCAAACTGGCCGTTTTAAAGTTAAGACCTGAGCAGTTAACCCAGATCAAAGAATTTGTAGATCCCAAACCTGCCCGGCAGATAAGCCTGATCACCATGAAAGATTACCCCAGAAAGCAAATAGTAGACAGCCTGCGTGCCGAGATTATGCAGAGCCTGCCCGATGAACTTGCTGATAGATCGCTTACAGCTATCCCAGTGTTAAAAAACTGAAATAAATTTTATTTGTTTCCCTTACCTTTATTATAAATTAAACGATTAAACTACTCCTGATGAAAAGATTAATGCTGTTCGTAATCGGACTTGTATCCCTTACTACCCTGAATTCATGCAGTTATAATTCACTTGTAACCCTGGATGAGCAGGTAAAAGCACAGTGGGGGCAGGTTCAGAATGCCTATAAAAGAAGGTCTGATCTGATCCCTAACCTGGTTAGCACCGTAAAGGGAGCTGCAAACTTTGAACAAAAGACTTTGGTCGATGTGGTAAAGGCAAGGTCAGAAGCCACCCAGATGAAAATTGACCCCTCAAATATCACCCCTGAAAAATTGCAGGAATTCCAGGCCAAGCAAGGTCAGCTGGGTCAGGCCCTGGGCCGTCTGCTGGTAGTGGCCGAAAAATACCCGGAGCTAAAGGCTACAGAATCGTTCAGGGAATTGCAATCACAGCTTGAAGGCACAGAGAACCGCATCTCGGTAGAACGTGAAAAGTTCAATACAGTCACACAGGATTATAATACCAAGGTGAGAAGCTTCCCCTCGAACATTTCGGCAAACCTCTTTCACTTTACTGCAAAACCTTATTTCCAGGCCGATCCGGGTGCAGAAAAAGCTCCTCAGGTTCAGTTTTAATAGGCAAGCCTCGTTGCAGCCAGAATGGCTGTTTTAACTCAACCGTATAATCACGCAGCACTATGGGTTTTTTCAATGAAGAAGACAAGGAACGGATTAAAACAGCCATTCAGCTTGCTGAACATGAAACCAGCGGTGAAATAAGGGTTTGTGTAGAAAAAAAGTGCAAGACCAATGCCATAGACAGGGCTGCTTACTTTTTCAGAAAACTTAGAATGGACCGCACCAGCCATCATAATGGTGTTCTGATCTACCTTGCCAGTGATGACCGTAAATTTGCCATTATAGGCGATCATGGCATTCATAAAAAAACTGGCGATCATTTCTGGGATGATAGCCGTGATGGCATGAGAGCAGACTTTGTGAGCGGCGAGTTCACCCGGGGAGTTGTTACTGCCATCGGTAAGGTAGGTACCAGTCTTAAACAGTACTTTCCTTTCCAGAGCAATGATGTGAATGAATTACCAGACGATGTATATGAAGCCGATGAATAAGTCCATACCCATTTTAAATTAACCAACCCCTACTTGAAAAGATTTTTATTCTTCCTCGCTTTTATGCTTCCAATCTTGTTTCTGGAAGCGCAGACCCTTCCTGAACCAGCATCTCCAGCCCGGCTGGTAAATGATTTTGCAGGCCTCCTTTCTCCTGCAGAAGTCAGTTCTCTGGAAAACAAGCTTGTTGCTTTTGATGATTCTACGACAAATCAGATCACAGTGATCACAGTAAAATCACTTGCAGGCTTTGATATTTCTGATTATGCGATTAAGACCTTTCAAAAATGGAAAATAGGAGCTGCCAAAAAGAATAATGGGGTGCTTGTGCTTATTTCAGCAGCTGAACATAAGGTCTGGATCACAACGGGCCGTGGCCTGGAAGCAGTAGTCACAGATGCGCTCAGCCGCAGGATCATTGACAATACGATGATCCCTGAATTCAAGCAGGGACATTATTACCAGGGGCTTCAAGCAGGCACAACTACCCTGATGCAGGTAGCTATGGGCGAATTTCATGAAAAGCGGGTAAAACCTGAGGCAGCCAGCGGCCGTGGAAACCTTTTCATACTGATCATTATCATTGTCTTTATTCTGATCGCCATTAGCCGGGGTGGCGGTGGCGGTGGGCAGCAAATTACCAGGGGAGGGTCGAACTGGCCTTTATGGATGCTTATGGGCGGCCTGCTTGGCGGCGGTGGCGGCCGTAATGAGGGCTGGGGTGGCAACGATGGTGGCGGCTCGGGTGGAGATAGTGGAGGCTTTGGTGGTTTCGGCGGTGGTGATACCGGCGGCGGGGGTGCTGGAGGCAGCTGGTAGATACCGGCGGCGGGGGTGCTGGAGGCAGCTGGTAGATACCGGCGGCGGCGGTGCTGGAGGCAGCTGGTAGATACCGGCGACGGCGGTGCTGGAGGCAGCTGGTAGATAAGCCACTCTTCAAAAAAAAAGACCGTGATCAGAGATATTATTCTCATACATCACGGTCTTTTTTATGCGCTTAAAAGGATTCTAGCTCATTTTAAGCTTGTTCTGAATATCCTGCACATAGCCTTTGAACTTCTTGTCAGTATCGATCAGGTCATCAACTGTCTGACAGGCATAGATGACAGTAGAATGATCTCGGCCTCCGAAGAACTGGCCTATTGACTTCAGGGATGATTTAGTAAGGTTCTTTGCCAGGTACATGGAGATCTGTCTTGCCTGAACGATCTCCCTTTTACGGGTTTTTGATTTGACCATTTCAACCGGAACCTCAAAATACTCACATACCAGTTTCTGAATGAATTCTATGGAAATCTCTCGTGAAACATTCTTGATGAAGTTTTTCAGCATCTGTTTTGCCAGTGGAAGATCGATCTCTTTTCTATTCATGGTTGCATGAGCCAGCAGGGTGATCAGGGCACCTTCAAGTTCCCGGATATTGGTATCTACATTGGTAGCAATGTATTCAATGATCTCTGCAGGAAGCTCTATACCGTCTTTCTGCATTTTTGTATGCAGAATTGCAATACGGGTATCCAGATCGGGCATCTGCAGATCGGCAGAAAGGCCCCATTTAAAACGTGAGAGGAGACGCTCTTCAAGGCCCGTAAGGTCTTTAGGTGCTTTATCGGAAGTAAGAATGATCTGTTTACCGGTCTGATGCAGGTGATTGAAGGTATGGAAAAAGATCTCCTGTGTACGGTCACGTCCGGCAAGGTTATGCACATCATCGACGATCAGCACATCCATCAGCTGATAGAAGTTCACAAAATCATTGACTGAATTATTTTTTAAAGAATCAACGAATTGCTGGGTAAACTTTTCAGCCGACACATAGAGTACAAGCTTATCAGGATGCAGTGTTTTTACGGAAGCTCCTATAGCCTGGGCAAGATGGGTCTTTCCAAGGCCGGTACCTCCATAGATCATTAAGGGATTAAAGGAAGTGCCTCCTGGTTTACCGGCAACTGCAAAACCTGCAGAACGGGCAAGCCTGTTACAATCGCCTTCAACAAAATTATCAAATGAATAGTTCGAATTTAACTGAGGGTCAATATTGATCTTTTTAAGCCCCGGTATGATGAATGGGTTTTGAATGGATTCATTGATCTTGACCGGCATGGGAACTGACTGATTCTTCAGTTCTCCATTTCCGGATGTAGGTATGTTGATCGTATAGGGCTTCATGTTATTCCCATGGCTCGCCTTGTCCATGACAATATTATATTCCAGACGGCCCTGAACACCCAGTTCATGCTTGATCGTCTTTCTTAAAAGGTTTACATAATGCTCTTCAAGCCATTCATAAAAAAACAGGCTTGGTACCTGGATAGTCAGTACAGATCCGTCAAGTTTGAAAGCATTTATTGGCTCAAACCAGGTCTTGAAACTTTGTGTTGGTACATTATCTTTAATAATCTTAAGGCAACTTTCCCAAACCGACTCACAGGTTTTTTCCATACTCAAAATGTTAATAAGTTGATTGTCAAGGATTGAAAAAAAATCTTCGCTCTCTCCATGACCTGAACAAGAATATAAAAAATTTACGACAATCAGATAGAAAATAAAATAATCGTTAACTACTTGATTATGAATTGATTGAACTGAATAAAATCATCCTCATTTTCAATTTTTAAAGCATTAAAAAAGGCCGTTTGCGATGCTTTAAATGGCGTTTTCAAGGGTCTTTTCTGGCTTTATAAGTTATCCACAATGAGGTTTTTAAAATCTACGTAATATTTTTACCCTGCTTTATACTCGCCAAAAACGTCTCTGAGCACATCTGAAATCTCGCCCAGACTGGCATAAAGTTCTACTGCTGCCAGAATATAGGGAATAAGATTTCCTGAACCCATGGCAGCATTCCGGATGGCCTCAAGCGCCTGAAAAACGGCCTCTTTATCACGGCTTTTACGGAGATGATCGAGTTTTTCAGTCTGGTTGATCCGGATCTGTTCTGAAACCTGTGCAACCTTGCCAATGTGAACTTCGGCACTCTTGTAAATATTCACCCCTACGATATTTTGCCGGTTTTTCTCCAGATCTTTTTGAAACTGATAGGCTGCATCAGCGATCTCTTTCTGAACGAACCCACTTTCGATCGCTTTTACAGCGCCCCCCATCCGGTCTATCTCCCCAATATATACCCAGGCCCGTTTTTCAATTTCATCGGTCAGGTTCTCTACGTAATAAGAGCCGGCAAGGGGGTCAACAGTATCTGCAATTCCGCTTTCTACAGCCAGGATCTGCTGGGTACGCAGGGCAATGGTTGCAGCCTGTTCAGTAGGCAATGACAAAGCTTCATCAAATCCATTGGTATGAAGACTCTGGGTGCCACCCATGACAGCAGCCATTGCCTGAACTGAGGTGCGTACAATATTGTTCAGGGGCTGCTGGGCCGTCAGGGTAGAGCCCCCTGTCTGACAGTGGAAACGCAACTGCTGTGCACGGGGGTC
>JAYWCR010000151.1:0-4731 GCA_043780395.1 Sphingobacteriales bacterium | reverse complement strand
CTTGCAGGTATGATGCCCAGGGCAGGCGGGCAATATGTATACCTGCGCGAAGCCTATTCACCCCTGATCGGGTTCCTTTATGGGTGGTCACTCTTTCTTGTGATCCAGACAGGCACAATTGCGGCAGTGGCAGTGGCCTTTGCCAATTATACAGGTGTCCTTTTTCCCTGGTTCAGCATGCACCATGTGCTGGTCGACCTTGGGCTGGTAAAGATCTCCAGCGGACAGCTGCTTGCTGTAAGTACTATTGTACTCCTGAGCATTATAAATGGCCGCGGTCTGAAAACAGGTAAATTTGTACAGCTGGTATTTACACTTACAAAGATCGTTGCCCTTGCAGGCCTGATACTGGCTGGGATCTTTATAGGAAAGAACTCAGCAGCTATCTCAGCTAATTTCGGATCATTCTGGCAGGCCCCCTTTAAAATGGAACTATCCGGTACCAGCTGGATAAAGACCATGCTGAACGGGCCAGCCGTATGGCTTGCCTTTGGAGGCGCACTGGTGGGTTCACTCTTCTCGAGCGACGCATGGAATAATATAACCTTTACGGCAGGCGAGGTACGCAACCCCCAGCGGAACATTCCTTTGAGCTTGTTTCTGGGAACCCTTACGGTCACTGTGATCTATGTGCTTGCCAATATAGCCTACCTGATGGTACTTCCCATGCAGGGCAATGCTGGTGCACATGATGTACTGGGCCGGGGAATTATGTTTGCCAGTGATGACCGGGTGGCCACGGCCTCTGCTGCATTGATGTTTGGCCAGCAAGCTGTTCTGATCATGGCTGTTCTGATCATGATCTCCACTTTCGGGTGCAACAATGGCCTGATCATGGCAGGTGCCAGGGTTTACTATGCAATGGCCTGTGACAAACTCTTTTTTCGTCAGGCTTCCACCCTGAACAAGAACTCTGTGCCTTCATTTGCCCTTTCGATACAATGTGTCTGGGCTTCCCTTCTTTGTCTTTCGGGCGGTTATGGAGCACTTCTTGATTATGTGATCTTTGCGGTACTGATCTTTTATATCCTTACCGTTGCGGGTATCTTTATTCTGCGTGTAAAACAACCTGCCACTGTGCGCCCCTACAAGGCATGGGGTTATCCTGTAGTTCCTGTGCTGTATATGATCTTTGCTTCGGCCATTGCTGCCGACCTGCTGATCGTGAAATGGAATACCAGTAAATGGGGTGCCCTGATTGTTTTGCTGGGTATTCCTGTCTATTACCTGATCAGAAGTAATTTAAACGCTCCGGCTGGGAACAGGGTCAGGGAATGATCTCAGCGACTACAAAGGTACTGCCTCCAATAAATATAAGGTCTTCCTTACCGGCCGCCGCTTTTGCAGCATTCAGTGCATCTCTTACACTTGGCCATACCCGGCCTGAAAGGCCGAAAGCTGCGGCCTGGTCACAAAGTAAATTACCGTCAAGGGCTCTGGGAATATCGGCACTGCAAAAATAATAAAGAGCCTCTGCCGGTAAAAGCTCCAGGATAGGCTGAAGGTCTTTATCGTTTACCACTCCGAAAACAATATGCAGGCCCTTATGCGGGGTGGCCTTTATCTGTGTAACCACTTCATGTATGCCTTCGGCATTATGACCTGTATCGCAGATGATCAGTGGATGCCTGCCCAGAATATACCAGCGGCCCTTCAGCTTTGTAAGTTTTTTAACCTGGCTCAGTGCTTCTTCTGCCCTGTCCATGGTAAACCCCAGACTTCTGAGCGCATCGAGGGTACTTAAAACGGTCTTTACATTTTTTTGCTGATAATGACCTGGCAGGTCAAGCCTGAATGAACTGGTGATGCCCTGCATGTTTTCAAGGGTCATTTTCTGGGAAGCAAGACCCGGAACCCACCGGGTAGTTTTCCATTCCGCTGAGGCATATCTTATCGGTGCTGACCTTTCAGCTGCAATTTTGTTGAATACTTCAGACGTCTGATCATGGTATTCACCTATGATGACCGGAGTATGGGTCTTTATGATCCCTGCTTTTTCAGCAGCGATCTGTCCGAGTTCGGTTCCAAGGATACTGGTATGGTCATAACCAATATTTGTTATGACTGAAACCAGCGGTCTGATGATATTCGTTGAATCAAGCCTGCCTCCAAGGCCGGTTTCAATAATGGCAAGGTCTACACCCATCTCTGCAAAATAGAAGAAGGCCAGGGCCACTGTCATTTCAAAGAATGAAGGCCGCGTGGTATCGATCAGGTCCCAGTTCTTTTCTATGAATGCACAGACGGCATTTTTAGGGATCATTTTTCCGTTTATACGGATGCGTTCACGAAAATCCTTAAGATGAGGTGAAGTGAACAGCCCTGTTTTATACCCGTTATACTGTGAAACAGCCGCAAGCATATGGGAAGTGGATCCTTTTCCATTCGTCCCTGCAAGGTGCACAGAATCAAATTTTAGCTGGGGGTTTCCAATGGAACTGCAAAGTTCAGTAATGTTGTTCAGATCAGGTTTATAGGCCTCTTTGCCAACGCGCTGAAACATAGGGAGCGCGCTGTACAGATAGCGGATTGTTTCTGGATAATTCAAGCTTTTTATTGAAGTTTAAAAGAAAATATGACTAGACCAGACTGGATTTCAGGACCGTCGGCAATGGAATTGAGCTTTGCCTGCTTTGCAGCCTCTTCACATTTTCGCCAGAGTGATGCATTCTGAATAGTGGTACCCCGGCCGCCGGCCTTGGCATTCGTGATATTGCCATCGCGGTTTACGGTGATCTCTACAGTGATCCGGCCTTCGGACTGTCCGTCATCACTTAATGCAGGCCGGCTTAAAAATTTCCGGCCCTCCAGGTTCAGGGCAATACCCCCGCCGCCGATACCTGTACCGGTATAGCTATGTGAAAGTACACTTCCATTGGCTTTACCCTGGTTACCGGCTTCATTCGTGTTTCCGTCACCACCCCCGGTTCCTGTGGCAGCAGCTCCCTTATACAAGGCGTTTGCATTTACTTTTTCGGGCTTTCTGCTACTCTGGTCACCTAAAGTTTTGATCCTGGCAGCCTTTTTCTGGCTGTTCAGGGCTGCTGCCTCTTCATTGTTCTGGGTAACAGGTTCTTTCTGTTCACGGGCTCCACTGGCAGAGGCGGTATTGGCATGTACCTGGCTTGTATTGAGGCGGTGATTCGGGTGGGGGGCTACTGAGGGGGTTTCTGCACTGGTATAATCCGTGCCCATACCTTTTTCACTGGTACCAAAATTTACTTCAATGCCACCCTGATTTACCTGTTCATGGGTATAGGGCATTGTAAGAAAGCCGAAAAAACAAAGGCCGGCTATACTCATATAAACCAGAATGGAATAAAAAAAGGCCTTGCCATTGTTATCGTCAGCGTACATAATCAGTTCTTATCAGTAGCCAGTACCATTTTAAACTTCAGCTTGTTAGACAGGTCAATAACCTTTACCACGTGCTGGATATCTACAGTTTTATCTACGCGCAGCACAATTGTTATTTCGCTTTTAGGGCTTGCCATTTTTTCAAGTGCCTGTTGCAGTTCTGTCTCTGTAAGTACTTTGTTGTCAAGATAATAATGGAAATCTTTAGTGATAGAAACGGCTACCTGCTTTTTGGATACAGCCTGCCCGGTAGAAGAACGTGGCAACAAAAGCTTTACCACATTCGGATTTACGACCGTAGAGGCAATTAAAAAGAATAACATCAGAAAGAACATGATGTCATTAATCGAAGAGGTATTTACCTCTGCAGTGATTTTATGTTTTCGTCGTAGATTCATGGCTGCCTGGATTGATTCAATATTTGACAGGCTCTTCAAGGAGGTCAATGAATTCTATGGATTCTGTTTCCATCTTGAGAATGATCTTGTCAAGCATCATGTTCAGAATATGGTGGCCTACATAGGCAAGGATTCCGATTACAAGCCCTGAGGCTGAGGTGATCATTTTCTGGTAGAGACCGTCGGCCACAATGCCAATACTGATATTATCAGCAAGTGAGATCTCATAGAAGATCTTGATAACGCCCACAATAGTACCCACAAAGCCCAGCATAGGGGCGATACCGGCAATGATACCCAGAATACCGATATTCTTTTCAAGTTTGGAAACTTCAAGTTTTCCTACATTCTCAATAGCCCCTTCTATTTCTTTAATAGGCTTTCCAATTCTCAACAAGCCCTTGGCAAGCATGCGGGCTATAGGGCTGGAGCTGTTTCTGCAAATGGCCAGGGCCGCATCAAGGTTTCCTGATACGATGTTCTGACGGATCTGTGAAAGAAGGTTTTTATCAGTTCTTGCGGCAGACCTGAGGGTAATATAGCGCTCGATAAAGATAAAAATGCCTATAAGAAGCAGCAAAAGAATAGGAAGCATAATCCAGCCACCTTTAAGCAGCAGGTCTATAAAACTCAGTTTTTCATGTGCCGCCTGAGGCAGGGCGATCTGGGAAGCCTTATTCAACGTGTCTGCAACCTGCCTGGCCGTGTCTGCTATCTGGGAGCTCATCATAAGTACGAACATATTAAATTAAGAGAACTAGTTTTTATTGAATTTATTTTCAAAGACCTGAGCACGCTTTTCACCTTTTGCCTGCAGGGCTGTCAGGGCATCTGTAGCAGAAGGTTTGTCAGGATAATTTCCCAGCGAAAGCTTGTAGCGCATCAATATACCTTTAGGCATTTCAATGATCTCTGCATTCACACCTTTCCGAAGTATCTCTTTCTGCCATTTTCTGGCTGTCTGTAAAAGGTGTAC
>JAYWCR010000150.1:0-2596 GCA_043780395.1 Sphingobacteriales bacterium | reverse complement strand
GAGTTGATCAGCTTATCATAAGGCCTGATGCCTTCAGTAGGTCTTACAGGAATGCCCTGTGGCATATAATTCCCGGGCGGAGGTACCACCACGGTATTGATGGCCCTGGTAACGCTGTCTTCGTGCGCAGGCTGCCGTTTATACAATAACCTGCAGGAACTGAAGAATAGTATGAAAATACATACTGATAAAAGAACTTTATTCATGCGAATGACTGAGCACCAAAATAAATTGCTTCCTAGGAATTAATGAATGGTGATTCTAAACTCTTCTCTTAAGAAGGATCTGGGTGAAAAAGATTTGGTTTCCCCGTTGATAAACGATATAGATCCGTTTATTATTACCTGAGCGCAGGAGGTTATCGATCTCTGTAATAGAATACTGGGCTGCAGGCACCATATTGATATACAGCAGAATGTCATTTTCCTTCAGGCCCGCTATTTCTGCCGGTGATCCGGGGTCAGCACCGGAAATGATATAATTTCTATAATCCGGGCCCGAAGCAATCAGGTCAAGCCCGCTCATATCATATTCAAAAGGTCTTTTAAGGGTATGATTTGGTTTTAGGTACATGATGGCTGCAGGGTAATTGAATACGACATGAAATCTTGAAAGAATTTCATTGCCAAGGTTTCCATTTCTGTTATCCATAGTTTTATGGTTTTCTGACTCAGGATAAACAGGAAATGAGCAGATCACATTGTTCAGAGCGATGCGCCCAAGGTTAAGCCCTGGCAAACGCCCCAGTTTGCCTTCAATGGGCCCGTTAAGACCTATTCCAAGCCTGCTCTTAAGCCCTTCCGGAGGAACTACGATCAGAGGGTCAGACCCGGGCTCCAGAGAAACAGGATGGCCTGCTCCTGTATCTACGATCAGTTTAAGTTTAATCACTTTCCCTCCGGGAAGGGAAGTGCTGACAGTAATATAAGGCCTGAGGTTCTCTATATTAAGGGCAAAGGGAATGCTGTGTCCGGGGACTTTAAATTTATCGGGGCGCATGACCGTGATCATCTCCCCGGGGTAATCAATTTTAACTACAAATGATTTGAAAAAATCATAGCCGATAAGCCCGTCAATAGGGATTCCTACATAGCTTGAAAATGAAATATCTTCGAAGGGTAGCAGGGCTGCCGAAAAATACCGCCCTTCAATATTTCCGATCCGCAGACTCAGATCCGAAACTACACCGGCCTTTGAATCCTTGCCTTCTCCAAGCCCTTTCACTACGATCGATTTAAGGATTTTTAGCTGAAGGTCATCTTTCAATGAAGGGTTTGTTAAAATAATAAAATTGACTCCTGTGTCCAGGATGAAATTATAAGGACCCTTCCCGTTTACAACAATAGGGATGATGATCAGGTTGCGGTGGTAATGAAAGGGGATTTTTTCTGACTTATGAGACCTGACAAAATCAAAAGTTCCCTGAGCCCGGCATGTAACTATGCCAGACAGTAGAAAAATACCGGTTAGCAGGAATAAAACAATATTTGACTTCCCCCGGCGGGGCAACAGCAGCCGGAAACGATGTACTGCCATTTCTCACATGTTTAAAAACATGATAATTTAAGGAATTTCCAGACCGAAAGCAGAATGTAAATGTACCGTTTACAGGATGTTTGATCAGAAGAAGTCGGTAAAGATAAAGACTCCGCTCTTAAGCTGTTCAAGTGATGTGCCGTCCAGAATAGCCACTGTAGAGTCACGTACCCTTTTCATCAGACCTCTGATCTCACAGGTTTTCTCATCCAGGCATTCTTCACACTTCTGATAGAAAAGACGGCTTACACAGGGGATAGGAGCAAGAGGACCGTCAATCATGCGGATGATATTGCCAATAAAGATCTCAGAGCTCGCCTTTGCCAGCTTATAGCCCCCGTTCTTACCTCTCAGACTGAAAAGAAGACCGTTGTTCTTTAGCTCGAGAAGAATAGCCTCAAGGAATTTATGCGGGATCTTTTCTTTCTCTGAAATCTCTGAAATTAAATGGAGCTTGTTTTCTTCATCTTTTGCCAGAAAGAGCATGGCTTTGACAGCATATTTTGACTTTTTTGTCAGCATGAGATAAAGGATGAATATGGTAAATTTAAGGTTTAAATTGCATTTAAAGGCTTTCAAACGGAATGTCAAGCAATGGGAACTGCCTCCAGCCATTAAAATCAAAATGCCACCATTCTGTTTTTAGTTCTGTGAAGCCATGGCGGCTCATTATATCGTTCAGCAATGCCCTGTTCTTTAATGCTTCCGCGCTGGCACCCGGGTAATCACTATGCGCCATTAGTGAGAAGCTATCATAGTCAGTAGGCATTTCAAGTGTTTTTCCGGTGGAAAGATCGACCAGGCTGAGGTCTATGGCACAGGCCCTGTTATGCCGGGAGCCAGTCTTACCACTTGCTGCATAATCAGAATCTTTTACGATCGAAAAGATTTTGAGTGTGGCCGTATAGGGGCGATAGGCATCAAAAATAATCAGTCCAAGACCCTTCCTGTTCAATTCAAGCTCCACTTCTTTAAGTTGTATGGCTGCTGCCATGGTCATAAAGGCCATAGCTGCCGTGTAGATGGGTCTATGCATGAAATTATTTGTTCCGGCATACCT
>JAYWCR010000149.1:0-6419 GCA_043780395.1 Sphingobacteriales bacterium | reverse complement strand
CCCCAGCAGTGGATCGGCCGTCTTGAATATGAAGGAAACGAAGTGCTGGTTCCGCTGAATGAATCAACCGTACTGGAAATAGATGACGCCGGAAAAAGACTGATGCTTGAACTTCCTGAAGGGTTGCTCGACGTCTATAAAAAGATCTGACAGCAGTATAGCTGGTTATAATTGTACTAGCTGAAGAACAATGAAAGCAGATTTTCTTTATTAAACCTGGGAGATACTATTTTTGACAATAGCCTGTTTTTGTAAATAAAATAAATTGAAAAATCGGATTAGTGCGTTTCTTGTTTTCTTGTTCAGTATGGTCTGTTTTCAAACCAGAGCCCAGTCCCGGAATGACAGTACAATTGTTCAGTTAAGTGGTTATGTGGTTGACTCAGTCAGCCGGGAGCCAGTTTCCTTTATTACTATCCACATCAGGGGAACAAACCGGGGTATGATCAGTAATAATCAGGGCTTTTTCAGCCTGGCAGTCAGCCGGTCCGATACTGTCCTGTTTACGGGAGTGGGTTACAGGCCGAGATTATTGGTCGTCGGTAGCCTGAGACGTGGGGCTGCGGTATTTGTTTCTGTAAATATGATGCCCTCGGTTTATATGCTCAGGGGAATTACTGTTCGTGCACTGACCAAAGAGCGCTTTAAGTACGAATTTTTGCACCTGGATCTTCCCCCTGTGCAACTTATGAATCCGGCCGCCCTGATCAATCATGCAGAACTCAACCTGCCGCCTGCCGCACCGGGAATCAGGTTTAGTCCAAGTGAAATAATTTCTGAAATTCCGTTTGTTGAACGGGCCGTCAAGAAGAAAAAGTCCAAAAAATTCGTTGACGAACAGGACCCTACGGATATTCCTGTAATGAAGTAAACTGGGCAGCAGAACCCAACGACATACCTGTAAAGAAACAAGCTGATGCGTATTGATATAATTTCTGTTCACCCACCGCTCTTTGAGAGTTTTCTGAGCCATTCGATCATTCAGCGGGCAGGGGATAAAGGCCTGTTGAGCCTGCATATTCATAACCTGCGGGATTATGCCGATAACAAACACAAGAATGTAGATGATTATCAGCACGGGGGGGGGGCCGGTATGGTCATGACTGCACCTCCCATTACAGCCTGTATTGAAAAACTTATGGGGGAGCGCGCCTATGATGAAATTATTTATATGACCCCTGAAGGGGAGCGGCTGAATCAGCAGATTGCCAATCAGCTGTCACTCTGGACGAATATTATTATCCTGTGCGGTCATTACAAGGGAATTGATGAGCGCATCCGGGAGATGTTCATCACCCGCGAAATCTCGATCGGTGATTATGTCTTGTCGGGAGGTGAACTTCCGGGTGCTGTGCTGGTCGATGCGATCGGGCGGTTACTTCCGGGTGTACTCAGCGACGAAAGTTCTGCCCTGACTGATTCATTTCAGGATGGTCTTCTTTCCGGGCCGATTTACAGCCGGCCTGCAGAATTCAGGGGCCTTCGGGTGCCTGACGTTTTATTAAGCGGCAATCCAAAGGAAGTGGAAAAATGGAGGTTTGAAAAATCGCTGGAGAAAACACAGAAAGTGCGTCCTGACCTGCTGCAATAGAGTTGCGGCAGGCAAACGAAGTCTCAACCTTGCCCTGCCTTAGGGTCAAAATATCTTGCCTGGCAGATAAAACATATTACAGTTCTTTTTTAATAAGTAATTTTCTATATTTGCACCTCGCTTTTCTTATTATAAAAGCCTCTATTTTAAAGCAATGGACTTAATTAAATTTGTTGACGATCAAACTACTCTAACAGCTAATATTTCAGTTTTCAAAACGGGAGATACAGTTACTGTACATTATAAAATCCGTGAAGGAAGCAAGGAAAGAATTCAGCTTTATCAGGGTGTTGTTATTCAGTTGAATAGCACCGGAGCAAACAAGACTTTCACTGTTAGAAAGATCTCGAATGGTATTGGTGTAGAGCGGATCTTCCCATTATACTCTCCAAACATCGAAAAAATTGAAGTCAATAGCCGTGGTGCGGTAAGAAGAGCGAAGATATTCTATCTGCGTGGTCTTACTGGTAAGAAAGCCCGGATTAAAGCAAAGCGTAACTAGTTTACTCTTTCAGACATATACAGAAAGCCTCGCTATGGGGCTTTTTTTATGCACCGAACTTTTCCGGCAGGGTAGTTTTTAGCCAGGGCCCCTGCCTGACACGCAGCTGCCAGTCCAGCTCTAGGAGCCATAAAAAAAGCCCCGACGGGGCTTTTAATTTTTTTGCACGATCTTCTGAAACTTAACCTTTCGCAAGTACCGCAAGTACAGTATGCCCGCCGATAACCTTTTCCCCTTGTTTAACAAGGATTTCCGTGCCTAATGGCAGAAATAGATCAACGCGCGAACCAAACTTGATGAAACCCATTTGCTCGCCCTGCAAGGCCTGCATACCTGGTTTGAGGTAATAGACAATACGGCGGGCCATGGCGCCGGCAATTTGTCTCAGGGCAATACGTTGTCCGCCCGGCAACTTGTACACAAACGTTGTGCGCTCGTTGTCTGTTGACGACTTGGGGTGCCATGCCACCAGAAACTTGCCTGGGTGATATTTCATGTATTCTATGGTCCCGGATACCGGGTTTCTGTTTACATGCACGTTAACGGGTGACATAAAAATAGACACCTGTATACAGATAGCCTTGAGATATTCCGGTTCTGTTGTCTCCTCGATGACAACGATCTTTCCATCGGCCGGAGCAATGATCTGGCCGGCGTTGATGACAACGTTACGGCCCGGATTACGGAAAAACTGGAGCAGGGTCACCATGATGAAGAGTGACACCAGACAGGCCCCAATAAAAGCACCTGACCGGTTTCCACCCAGGTAATAGGCTGCGCCTATCAGGATTAAACTAAATCCAATACCGCCAATTATGCTAACTATACCTTCTTTATGGATCATACATTAAATTCTAACTAGTGAAGAAGCAATAAATACAAAAATACAAAGGGTGCTGAAATGAGCAGCCCGTCAAAACGGTCAAGAACACCCCCATGTCCGGGCATGATGGTACCGGAATCTTTTACGTCGAGTTCCCGCTTGAACATCGATTCAACCAGGTCACCGAGGGAACCGATACTAACAATGATAACAGCCATTCCAAGCCATTCGACCTGGCTTAGTCCCTTCATGAAATTAGCCAGGATCAGGGCGACGATGACACTGGTCACAAGCCCCCCAAATAAACCTTCCCATGTTTTCTTCGGCGAAATGCGCTCCATCAGCAGATGCCGGCCAAGAAGTTTTCCGCTGAAGAAGGCACCGGAATCAGCTGCCCACAGCAAAAACAAAAAGCCCAGGCAGGGATGATAATCGTAATGACGGTCCGGAGCCAGAAAAGCCAGTGATATGAACAGCATAAAAGGCAGTACCGTATAGATAATCCCGAGAATGGTAAAGGCAATACTGTGAAAGGGCCGTTTATTACGGTTATATAGTTCCTGTACAAAGATAAAGTAGATAAATGGCAACAGAAAGAAAAAGAATTTCAGGTGCACGTAGCCTAACTGATACAGTGAAACAGAAAGGTAAAGGAAGGCAGCCAGCGTAATTCCCCAGATCCGGTTGACGATGATTGAACCAGACTCGGACAGTTTGTAAAATTCAAGCAGGGCCAGGGTAGCCACCATTCCGAAGAAAAGCAGAAAGCAGAACCTGCCGGCAAGTACGGAAATGATAAGCGCCAGACCGTAAACAAATGCAGTGATGATGCGGGTAAGCAGATTATTCATAGATCACGGGTAAAATGGCCTCTGTAAAGGCGCGCATTGAAATAAATTTCATTGAACATGGTGTTTCAGCTTTCAGCACATCATACGTAAATTTCCATTGGTTAGTCCTGTTCATCTGAAAATTCTATGCGGTTAATTACTTCGATGGCTGACGCAAAGTCGCTTGAATGAACGAAAAGCTGAGTTCGGCCGAAGTGGTAAGCTGAATCGGTCTTATTTATTTCAACTACGTTGATTTCGTGCTCTGTAAGAAGCTGTTTCACCAGTTCCATGTTCATGCGGTCACGCGAAGTAAATATGGTAATCCAGTCTTTCTCCATTATTAGTGGGTCCCCTTTAACTTGTAGGCCCGGAAGATACTCAGCATTCCTAAACTAACAACGAGGGCAGAAAGAAATACCCATGGCAAGGTAAATGACTGCGCCGTGTCAGTATTCAAAAATTTTGTATTCATGGCTGAAACAGAAGCGGATAGCACAGCCAGGGCATTGTTAAAGAAATGAGCCGCCATGGATAACCAGATGGAGCGGCTCCAGTAATACAGATATCCGAGCAGCAGCCCCAGGAAGACCCGTGGAAAGAAGCCATAAAACTGCAGATGGAGCGCACTGAACAAAACTGCTGCTGCCAGGATGCCAATATGCGGACTACGGAACGTGCGGATCATGAGTTGCTGAAAACATCCCCTGAAGAGCAGCTCCTCACCAATGGCTGGAATAAGAGCAATCATGATCAGATTCACGGCCAGATCTGACGGGCCATGTGTGGCCATTAGAAATTTTTCCAGGTGATCGATGCGTGCTTCTGAGGCCTGCATCCAGGCCTCAAGATTGTGCAGTCCTGCGGGCAGCCTTATCAGGTTATTTACCTCTGCCAGATAACTAACCAGGGGAATGCAGGCAAGAATTGTCAGACAGGCAACAGGTATCGACAACGCAACAACAACGGTCCTGATTTTGAGAAAGTCCTTTTCGCTGACCAGCCAGGAAAAAAAGCAGGCACAGCCAATGAACTGTATCAGTGATGAGCTGATCAGAAAGAATCTGTTAGCCCCGATGGCATATCGCTCGGGGCGATTGACCATATCACTGATTTCAGTAAAATCTAAGTGGTAAATCGCCTCTGTCAGTACCAGACCCAGTGTCTGACCCACTACCATAAAAATGAGAAAAACGATAATTAATGCCATAAGCTGCAGTGATGCAGGCTTGTTACTAAGAATTCCCTTTAAAAATGAAGCCAAGGTTTTTTATGTGTAAATTTGCATTGTGGCAAAGATAGGAAATATTGAGCTCGGAAATTTTCCGCTTTTACTCGCTCCGATGGAGGATGTGAGTGACCCGCCTTTTCGCGCGGTATGTAAGGAGTTAGGTGCAGATCTGATGTATACAGAATTTATCTCTTCAGAAGGCCTTATCCGTGACGCGGCCAAGAGCATTCAGAAGCTTGATATCTTTGAATATGAACGCCCCATCGGCATTCAGATCTTTGGTTCTGAAATTGAACATATGCGGGAAGCTGCCTATCTGGCCTCGGCTGCAAATCCCGACCTGGTAGATATCAACTACGGTTGTCCTGTAAAAAATGTAGCGCTTAAGGGTGCCGGCGCGAGTTTGCTGCGCGATATTGACAAGATGGTGAAGATGACCAAAGCTGTTGTTGAAGCCAGTAGTCAGCCGGTAACAGTCAAAACCAGGCTTGGCTGGGATGATTCTACAAAAAACATCGGCGAAGTAGCCGAAAGACTGCAGGATACGGGTATTCAGGCACTTACTATTCATGGCAGGACTAGGGCTCAGCTCTACAAAGGAGAGGCCGACTGGACACTGATCCGCGAGGTAAAAAATAATCCACGGATCAGGATTCCTATTTTCGGAAACGGAGATATTGATTCGCCCCAGAAAGCCGTGCAGATGAAACATGACTACGGTGTTGATGGTGTCATGATAGGCAGGGCATCTATCGGGAATCCCTGGATCTTTCGTCAGATCAAGCATTATATTGAAACGGGAACAGAAATGGATCCACCGACGCTAAGCGAACGCATCCGGATCTGTACTGCCCATCTGATGAAGTCAATAGAGTGGAAGGGCGACCGCCTCGGAATTTTTGAAATGCGCCGCCATTATGCCGGGTATTTTAAAGGTATCAATAACAGTAAGGAGTGGCGCTCGAATCTTGTGAGGTTTGATACTCTTGAAGAGATTCTTGAGTACCTGCATGAGATGCCATTTAAGAATATGGAGGAAGTTCTGGCCGAATAATTTATTCTGCACATGATCGTGTAGTCATGCGCAGATTGACTAATTTCAATTGAAATTTGAACAATTTATTTTTAACTGAAATGATTGTAAAGATCACCGACGGTGTTAAAGTCTCTGTTGAAACCCTCTACCAGGCCGAATACTCAAATCCGGCAAACGAACATTTTATGTTTGCCTATAAGATCAGGGTTGAAAATCTGAGTGATTATACCGTACAGCTCATGAAGCGACACTGGCATATTTTCGATTCTAACGGTACACGAAGGGAAGTGGAAGGAGAAGGGGTAATTGGTCTGCAGCCAGTCATTGAACCAGGGCAGAACCATGAATATGTGTCAGCCTGTAATCTCAAGACAGATATTGGCTCCATGAAGGGCACCTATGGGAT
>JAYWCR010000148.1:0-14288 GCA_043780395.1 Sphingobacteriales bacterium | reverse complement strand
CCCGGTGCCGGAGTAGTCAGCACATCCAGGATCTCACCATCACCTACATAATCTACATCTGTACTAAAGGCTGAAGTGGAAAAGGAGGCAAAATTAAATCCTTTTTTAAGCAGGGAATCCTGGGTCAGGTTGCGGTGGTAGAAGTTCCATAAACGGGAATCTTCAGAGCCCAGCCTCCAGAGAGCCACACCGGCTGCCCCGAATTCATCAGCAAAGCGCATTGTATTGAAATTTGTTGCTGCATCGGTAAAGAATACCTTATGCTCGACCTCATTATCATCCTTATAGGTGAAATTCAGGTTATAGGTATTATCGTCATAGGTAATGGACGACTCATTTTCCTTGGCAAGGCTCAACGCTTCCTGGTATGTGACCGGACTAGCTACAGAACCCTGCGGCCAGTCATATCCATAGCCTGCAATGCAGAGAACCAGCTTTTTGGCAGGCACCTTCAGCGCAATCTCTGAAAGTTGTTTTTCTATCCATTTTTGTTCGCAGATCGGGCCAGGAGAAGAATGGTCATCATGCTGGTCATAGGCCATGACAAAAATATAATCATTGAATTTCTGCAGCTCTGCATAGTTATAATCATTATTGTCAGGTACGATATCCTGTGAAACCAGCAGTCCTTTTGCATGAAAGGCTGTATAAAGTTCACGCTGAAAGATTATCATGCTCTCATCACTGCTTTCCTTAAGTTCTTCAAGGTCAATATTTACGCCCTGGAACTGATACTTTTCCATAACGGCTACCAGTTCTTTAATCAGGTGCTTACGTTTAGCCTGTGTGCTGAGGATGCGGTGGATAAGGGTTCCATCGAAATCATGCGTAATGGAGCTTATGTTAGTAAGAACCGGAACAATAGAGGTTTTATGCTGCTTGATCAGGATCAGAGCCCTTTTATCAATATTTATCTTTACAGTATCGGTCTTGGGGTCGATGGTAAGCCATTCGAAAGGCATGACCATATTCATCTTGGTGATATTTGCCCTGAGTGAATAAAAAGACTGGGCATCCCAGTCAAGATAAAAGCCAGCCCGTATTTTTTCTTTTGTATTCAGGCTGATGGGTGTAAAGTGTGGAAGGGTGCTCCATTGCTTTCTTCTCATGAGCAGAAAGTTCCTGAACCCCTTATAACGGTCATTATATTTCGTTTTAAGGATCAGCGGAGTGGACGGGTTCAGGATCTTCTTGTACTGCTCATTCTGATCACGTAACTGGGGAAGATCGGGATGGGCCCCCCTTGACAGCGTAATGATAAGAATGGCAAACAGAAAAAATGTAAGAAAGATGATCAGACGACTTGTCCACTGAAACCGTCTCCACTGTTTGGGTGAGGAAGTTTGAAAAATTTGTTTCCCGGAAGAACTACTCATTAAAATATTTTATTTATCAGTAAAAACAGCGTCATTTCGATCCTGAATGGGATATCAGGGTGCAAGGAAATCCTTTTCCTATATATTAAATTTTATTCCCTGGGCCAAAGGTAACTCGTTACCGTAATTAATTGTGTTCGTTTGTCTGCGCATATAGTTTTTCCATGCATCAGAGCCTGATTCACGACCCCCTCCAGTTTCTTTTTCTCCACCGAATGCGCCTCCTATTTCAGCTCCTGAAGTGCCTATATTGACATTGGCAATGCCGCAGTCAGAGCCTTCAGCAGACAGGAACAAGCCCGCCTCACGCAGATCGGTAGTCATAATTGCAGAAGAAAGCCCCTGTGGCACACCATTCTGCAGGCAAATCGCTTCTTCTATGGAAGAGTACCGCATAAGGTACAGTAGAGGCGCAAAGGTTTCTTTAGAAATAATCGGAAGCTGCGTATCAGCTTCCAGTATGGCAGCTTTTACATAACATCCTGATTCAAAGCCATGACCTTCAAGTTTACCCCCCTCTACGACTACCCTTGCCCCCTGAACTACAGCTTCTTTTAACGCAGCTGTATAGACTTTTACTGCATTCACATCAATCAGGGGTCCGATATGGTTTCTTTCGTCAAGAGGATCACCTGTTTTAAGAGATCCGTATGCATTGATCAATCTATTTTTCACCTGTTCATAGATACTTTCGTGAACGATCAGACGACGGGTGCTTGTACAACGCTGACCTGCTGTGCCTACAGTGCCGAAAACTATTCCGCTGAGCATGGCATCAAGGTCTGCATTTTGTGTCAGGATAATGGCATTATTGCCTCCGAGCTCCAGCAATGACCTCCCAAGCCGGCCGGCAACAGCAATACCTACAGCCCTGCCCATCTGTACCGATCCTGTGGCCGATATAAGAGGTATACGTGGATCAGAAGCAAGAAGTTCTCCTGTTTCTCTTCCCCCAAGCACAAGATTTGAAATTCCTTCCGGATAGCCTTCTTTTTTAAGCACAGAAGCAATCAGGGTCTGACAAACAATTGCTGTTAAGGGAGTTTTTTCAGAGGGCTTCCAGATGCATACATTTCCACATACCCAGGCAAGGGCGGCATTCCAGGCCCAAACAGCTACTGGAAAATTGAATGCTGAAATGATCCCTATAATGCCCAGCGGATGGTATTGTTCCATCATCGTATGCATGGGGCGTTCTGAAGGGAGCGTAAGGCCACCTATCTGTCTGGAAATTCCCTGGGCAAAATAACAGATATCTATCATTTCCTGCACCTCACCCAGCCCCTCCTGAAGGCTCTTTCCCATTTCATAGGAAACCAGGGTTCCAAGAGCAATTTTATTTTCCTCAAGGCAGCGCCCGAATTCAAGCACCATCTGCCCCCTTTTCGGAGCAGGCACAGTTCTCCAGAATGCAGCGCCTGCTTCTGCTATCTTTACGGTATGTTCAAATTCCTCAGATGTCGCATCATTCAATGCAGAGATCTCCAGGCCGTCAACCGGCGATTTAGTTCTGCGGCATACACCTGTACCAGCAGAAAACCAGGAACTTCCTGTTGATGAACTATTCTGCTCAGCGCTGACGTTAAAGGCTGCAAGCAGTGACTGAATGGAATGCGGCATAATAATGGTATATTTGAAGCGTGGTTGATCTGAAGTTTTTTTAGCAAATTAACAAATAAAATAAACAGCGCCCACATTTGTCAGGCTGCTTCTCCCGGTATAAAAACATCCGGATGATTCAATTGTTGAAAACAATACGGCGTTCTTTTTGATATTTTCAAAATAATTTAATGGAAGAAGATTTCGAATTTGACTATACTGAAGATGCAAAATTTTCAGTAGAAAGGTACGAAGAGATGATCCGTAAGCAAGATCTGTATTTTTTTGATTCTCAGGCATTTGAAAACATTATTGATTATTATATTGAAAAAAGCGATCCGGTAAAGGCCTTACAGGTAGTAGAATACGCAATCTCGCAACATCCTTACGCGTCCGGGTTTTTAATCCGGCATGCACAGCTTATGCTCATTACCGGTGAAAGTGAATCTGCTGTAGCACTTCTTGAAAAGGCAGAAAGTCTTGAGCCATCCAATCCTGATATATATCTGATCAAGGGGTCAATTCTGGAAACAAAAGACCGTCATGTTGAAGCATTAGCCCTGTATAACAAGGCATTGGAACTTTCAGATGAGCCTGATGAGATCTATCTTCAGATGGCCTATGTACATGAGAACCTTGAAGATTACCAGAGTGCGATAGACTGCCTTAAAGCCAGTCTTGAGCATGATATGGAGAATCAGGATGCCCTGTATGAACTCGCTTTCTGCTATGATATCATAGACCAGCAGGAAGAAAGCATCAATTTCTACAATCAGTATATTGATAAAGAACCTTATTCATATGCGGCCTGGTACAATCTGGGCAATGCATGTACAAAAATGGGCATGTTTGAGAAAGCAATTGATGCCTATGATTATGCCATTCTTATAAAGGATAATTTTGCTTCTGCCTATTTTAACAAAGGCAATGCGCTTGTAAACCTTGATCGTTATGCCGAGGCTATAGAGGTTTTCAAATATACTTTCGAGTATGAACAGCCTGATGCAGAAACGTATTGCAGCATTGGTGAATGCTATGAGAAACTTGAGCTTATGGATGAGGCAAGATCTTATTATAAAAAAGCTGTAAAGCTTGATCCGGAAATGGCCGAAGCATGGTTCGGTATAGGGATAACCCTTGATTTTGAAGAACGCTGGTTTGAGTCTATCCATTTTTACAAAAAGGCGATCGGTTTCGATGATATCAACGCCGAATACTGGTTTGCCCTGGGTGATTCAGAATCCAGGCTTGGCAATACAGAAGCTGCTGCAGAAGCCTATGAGAAAGTAAAGGAATTAAGCCCTGAAGATGAAAACCTCTGGCTTGATTATTCTTCACTCTATTTCGAGCAGGGAGATAATAAAGAAGCCATATCCCTTTTATCAGAAGGGATCACCAGCATTCCGGGTTCTCCGGAACTGAGGTACCGGATGGTTGCTTATCTTTTCAGCGACGGGCAGCTCAAAGAAGCCATCACATTTCTTGAACGGTCTCTTTCGGACCATCCGGGTAAGTATGAACTGCTTTTCGAATACCTTCCCCAATTACAGCAAAACAAGATTGTTCTCGACATTATAAAAAGGTATATAATCTGAGCATTGGATGTTCATTTTGCAAATACATTAATCTTTACATGCTTATTCTTATTTTGGCTCCCTTGTAACCCTTAAAGCCTGGATTAACTATGGAGTATGAACTGACACAAATGCCCTTCAGGGAGCCTAAACCCCGTGATAATGGACTTACCATGGTCATGGATAAAGGCCTGAGCTTTCGGGAGGCTGAAGATTTTCTGTCTGTTGCAGGAGCCTGTGCTGATATTGTTAAACTTGGGTTTGGGACTGCATATGTAACGCCCAACCTTGAGAAAAAGATAGACCTGTACCGTGACTATGGGATGTCGGTCTACTTTGGAGGTACTTTATTTGAAGCCTTTGTGATCAGGGACCAGCTTGATGACTATAAACGCATGGTAAATAAGTTCAAAATAGAACTTATAGAGGTCAGCGATGGATCCATGAACATTGACCATCCGACCAAATGTAATTTTATCCGCGATCTGGCAAAAGAATTTATTGTGATCTCTGAGGTAGGCTCCAAAGATATTGAAAAGATCATTCCTCCATATAAATGGATCGAGCAGATGCTGGCCGAACTTGAAGCCGGATCCTGGAAAGTAATTGCAGAAGCCCGCGAAAGTGGAACAATCGGTATTTTCAGGGGAAACGGTGAAGTTCGCTCTGGCCTGGTAGAAGAAATTCTGACCAAAATACCCTCAGAGAAAATTCTCTGGGAAGCTCCGCAGAAAGAACAGCAGATCTGGTTTGTAAAACTTCTCGGATCCAATGTCAATCTGGGCAATATTGCTCCTCATGATGTACTCCCGCTGGAAACAGTCAGACTGGGCCTGCGTGGAGATAGTTTCGATTTCTTTCTTAATAAGTAAATATGATCCAATACGGTTTAATAGGTTATCCGCTGACACATTCATTTTCGCCTGCCTTTTTCAAAGAAAAATTCAGAAAGGAAAAATTAAAGGATGTACGGTACGATTCCTATCCTCTTGAAAGCCTGGCCCAGCTCCAGGATCTTTTGTTTCAGAAACCTGAGATCAGGGGTCTGAATGTGACAATCCCCTATAAAGAATCTATCCTTGCCCTGCTTGATGAGGTTGATCCTCTGGCCAGGGAGATCGGAGCGGTAAATACAATTCTGGTACAAAGGGGAAAGCTGATCGGCTTTAATACCGATGTGACCGGCTTTGAAACGGCCATAAGACCCTTTCTGAATTCTTCTATAAGTTCTGCACTTGTGCTTGGATCAGGGGGCTCATCCAAGGCAGTTGTCTTTGCATTGAAGCGCCTTGGGATAAATGCACTGGTTGTTTCCAGAAAACCAGGAAGGCAGCAGATCTCCTATACCCAGATCGATGGAGCCCTGTTAGAATCGCATAAGCTTATCATTAACTGCACCCCATCGGGAATGTATCCGCTAACCGGTCAGTTTCCTGCTATTCCCTATGAAAAACTGACTGAAGGGAACCTTCTTTTTGATCTTATATACAATCCTGCGGAAACACTGTTCCTTCAAAAGGGAAGATTGCAGGGCGCAAAAACTATAAACGGCCAGAAAATGCTTGAATATCAGGCCGAAGATGCTTGGAAAATATGGAACAGGGAAGACTGACCTCTGTAAAAATAGGTATGGGTATACTGACCATAGGTCTGGGCATGTTCTTTTGCTCCTGCCATCAGAATACCTATACTCCTAAACCAAGGGGCTATTACAGGATAGAATTTCCGGTAAAAAAGTACATCCGCTATTCAGCATCCTGTCCATTCAGCTTTGAATATCCTGTATATGCCAGGGTCGTTCAGGATAGCTCGGCCGGCACCGAGCCCTGCTGGCTGAATATTGATTATCCTGAATTTCAGGGCAGAGTACACCTGAGTTATAAACCGGTCACGTCTGTACATATGTTCAGGCAGCTGGCAGAAGATGCCCGTGACTTTGCATACAAGCATTCAGTGAAAGCCATAAATATTGAAGAAATTCCGATTCGTATTCCGGCCCGGCATGTGTACGGTATGTACTACCTGATTGAAGGAAATACGGCATCATCGGCTCAGTTCTATCTTACCGACAGCCTGCATCATTATCTGAGGGCAGCTTTATACTTTAATGTGGAACCCCGGATAGATTCGATCAGGCCAGTGCTTGACTTTGTAAAAGCAGATATGGACCGCATGATTCAAACATTTAACTGGAAAAACTAAATTTTTTTAAATGATACGCTCCGCACAGTTTAACTGGAATCCATTTCGTGAAAACGGGTATGTGCTCTATGACCAGACAGGTGAATGTCTGATCATGGATCCAGGTTGTTATGAGCAGGGGGAGCAGGATCTTCTTGTAAGTTTTATCCGTAAAGAGAAGCTGAAGCCGGTTGCTCTTATCAATACGCATTGCCATATTGATCATGTACTGGGTAACCATTTTGTATTTCAGCAATACGGACTGCTTCCGCAATTCAATTTTCTGGAGCTGGGAATACTGCATGCTATTCCTTCATATGCAGCAGGTATGGGTCTGAGGTATGAACTTTCACCAGAGCCTGTTCATTTTATTGATGAAGGAGATTTCATCAGTTTTGGAGAGTCGTCCCTTACTGCTATTCTTACTCCCGGGCATTCACCAGGCAGCCTTAGTTTTTACAGCAAAGCAGATGACCTGCTGATCAGTGGAGATGCACTTTTCTATGAAAGTATAGGCCGCACAGACCTTCCGGGTGGAAATCTTGAAATGCTTGTCAGCAGTATAAAATCTAAATTGTTTACCCTTGACCCACAGACCCGGGTATGGCCGGGCCATGGAAAGGATACTACCATAGGGCATGAGATAGAATTCAATCCATATCTTCAGGCGTGAATGTTTCCATGTTCATTGCCAGGCGTTACCTGATTTCAAAGAAATCAACCAATGCCATTAATATCATATCGCTGATCTCTATCAGCGGTATATTTATAGGTACGGCAGCGCTGATTATCATACTTTCTGTATTTAATGGATTCCAGGGTATTGCCCTTACCATGTACAATTCGTTCAGCCCTGAGTTAAGGATGGAGGCAAGGCTGGGGAAAACGTTTGATCCTGATAGCGCGGGCTCTGGTAAAATAAGAACGCTTGGAAATGTAAGGATGCTTGTTTCTTCTCTGGAAGAAAAGGCTTCGCTGGTATATAACAATAAGTCAACGATTGCCATTCTAAGAGGTCTCAGCCCTGAATTTGAGCGCACACATTCCCTTGATACGATGATGATCGATGGAAAGGTAAGATTGCAGGATGGTCCCGTAGATCTCTGTCTGCTGGGGGCAGGCATTCAGTACCGCCTTTCAGTGCAAACCAAGTCAATGGATCCAATTACCGTATTCTCACCCATGCGCCATTCAGAGGGCCTTCTTCCCGGGCAGGGCCCCCAGCTTAACAGGCTTGATCTTTTTCCTGAAGGAGTGTTTTCTATTCAGGAAGATTATGATGACCAGTATATCCTTACTTCGCTGCGGTTCATGCGAAAGTTGCTGAATGAACCGGTCCGTGTCAGTTCACTGGATATCTATGTCCGGCCCGGTTCGGATATAGATAAGATTAAACAAAAGATCAAAGCTATTGCTGGCCCCGCCTATACAGTGAAAGATCGGTTTGAGCAGAATGAAATTCTTTTCAAGGTACTAAATTCAGAGAAATGGGCTGTTTTTCTGATCCTGAGCTTTATACTTATGATCGCTGTGTTCAATGTAATGGGCTCTCTTACCATGCTTGTCATTGAAAAGAAAAAGGATATAGGCATACTTACAGGGATGGGAGCGCCTGCAAGTCTGATCAGAGGTATCTTTCTGGCTGAAGGCCTGATGATCGCACTTGCAGGTGCAGCAGGGGGGCTTCTGGCCGGCCTCATTTTCTGTGTTTTACAGCAGCGGTTTGGATTTATCAGTATTGGAAATGCCAAGAGCTTCGTAGTTTCGACCTATCCTGTGATTCTGAAATGGAATGATTTCCTGTATGTATTTCTGACAGTCTTCAGTATTTCTTTCATTGCCTCATGGCTGGCCTCTGGCCAGAGTGTGAGGCATTCAGACCTTATTGCTGACCTGAATGCATAGCGCTTCCTAATTCTCAGAAAGCACCCCTGAAAATATAGCACCTTCAAAAGGCTCGACAAGTCCCTGGCGTGCAGCCTCTGCAAACAGGTACCTGAATGCAGTACGGCCCTCTTCTCCCAGATCAAGAGAATATTTGTTTACATAAAGCTCAATATGCTTGTACATGACCTCCTCATCCATTTCCTGAGCATGGGAGCGGATAAACTCAATGCCTGATTTTGGATTTTCAAAAGCAAACTGAATACTGCGGTTTAAGACACGGTCAAGTTTGCGGATCTGGCTCTCTGAAAACTCACGCTTCACCACAATTCCTGCCAGAGGGATCGGTAAGCCGGTCCGTTGCTGCCAGTATTCACCAAGGTCGGCGATCTTATGCAGCCCTTTCTCTGCATAGGTGAACCTGTTCTCATGTATGAGCAGCCCCAGATCAATCTTTCCTGCCAGCAATGCAGGCTCAATGGCAGAGAACAGCATAACTTCTTTCAGCGCTGCATTCGGATAGGCAAGGCTGAGCAGAAAATTTGCTGTAGTAAATTTACCAGGAATACCAATTTTTAACTCCGCGATCTTCTGGTCTATATATTCATAAGGCTGCCTTGAAACCAGCAGGGGGCCTACGCCGAAACCCAGAGCGCTCCCAGAATTGAGTATAATATACCTGTCTAGCAGGTGTGAAAGGGCTGACGTACTCAGCTTGGTCATGTCTGAATCACCATTAAAGGCCTTCTGATTCAGGGTTTCAATATCATCATAGCTTACCTGAAATTCCAGCCCTTCCGTATCGATCTTATGGTGAATGAGTGCATCGAACATAAACGTATCGTTCGGACAGGGGGAAAAGCTTAGTTTGATCGGGGTCATGGTATAAATTTTATAGCTGGTTATACAGTTGCAGCAATGCTGCATTCAAAGATGAAACAGCCAGAGGTATATTCCAGTTTTTTCTATTCCTGGGTTCCACCGGGTTTGAGACTGAGCGCAGTTGTAAACATGGAAGGCGCTGCTGGAGGCAGCAATAGTAAAATGCAGCCCCTTCCATGCTTTCGGTCTGAGGGGCAAACAGAGTCTGCCGGCAGCTGATCGTTTCCTTGTTTCCACTTACGGCATTGACTGTAATGCCCCTTACACTGGGGTAGGGAAGGAGGGATGGATCAAGGTTATGAGAGGCAGCAAGCGCCCCTTTCTGAAAGGGCCATGCATCAGGTTCAAGGAGTCCGATGGAGGTTGCCGGCAAAAACGCGGACCCATCTTCAGCGCCCAGGTCAGCAAATACATCGGTGCTTACCTGAACTACTGTTCCTTTGATAAGGGCAGGGTCAAAGCTTCCGGCAATTCCTGCATTAATGGCAAGGTCAAATACCTGCGCTTTTCCATAAAACAGTCGCGCCAGGTTCCAGGTTGTGGCAACCATGCCAGGCCCGGTAATTAATATTTCAAGATCATGCCGCCCTTGTAAAGGTACCCGGCAAGTAAATTCTTCTACCTCATATCGGGTGGCAGCTACCAGGAGTATACGCATAGAATCAAGGAAAAGCAACTGAACCGGCCGGGCATATGCGGCTGATCAGTCAGAGTTCAAATATACTTTTTAACAGGGCCCTGTCAGCAAATTAAGGAAAGGGAATACGCAATCAGTGCAAATCAATTTATGCGAATAAATGTTTAAATAGTTGAAAAAGCAAGGTCAGCAAATCTGGCTCCATGCCGGAGATGCATATATCAGCGCTATTTTCTTTACTTTTGTTGTCTTTAAACCAAATATAAAATGATTTATATTACCAGGAGGGAAACTTTTAATGCTGCTCATAAACTTGCAAGAACAGACTGGTCAGATGAAAAAAACCTGGAAGTATTCGGGAAATGTTCCAACCCAAACTGGCATGGACATAATTACGAACTATTTGTAACTGTGAAAGGTGAGCCAGATCCGGAAACCGGATTTCTGGTAGATCTGAAGGTTTTAAAGCATATCATTCAAACCATCATAATTGATAAACTCGATCACCAGAATATAAATCTGGATGTTGATTTTATGAAAAACAAAATGGCATCAACTGAGATTCTTGCAATAGAGATATGGAATCAGCTTATTCCCCATATAGAGGGGTCTACACTGCACTCCATTAAGCTCTATGAAACACAAAACAATTTTGTTGAATACTTTGGATAAAAACATAACAACCATCCCTTCTTATTCTGTGGATGACGATGACCAGGATGGTTACGAGAAAATTGACAGGTACAATTTGCAGCAGATAGAGCGGGTTGCCGAGGGATACCGTTCTATTATTTCTGAGATCGGAGAAAACCCCGACCGCGAAGGTCTTTTAAAAACGCCTGAACGTGCAGCAAAGGCCCTTCAATACCTGACCCATGGATATGACCTGGATGCCGGAGAAATTCTTCGCTCGGCCATGTTTAAGGAAGAATATAATCAGATGGTCATCGTTAAAGACATTGAATTATATTCCCTGTGTGAACACCACCTGCTTCCTTTTTTTGGAAAGGCGCATATAGCTTATATTCCAAATGGCTATATTGTTGGCCTGAGCAAGCTTCCCCGGGTTGTAGATGTTTTTTCAAGACGGCTGCAGGTACAGGAGAGGCTTACAAACGAGATCAAAGATTGCATACAAAATACCCTGAACCCATTAGGGGTTGCTGTTGTCATTGAATGCCGCCATTTATGCATGTCTATGCGCGGAGTTCAAAAGCTGAACGCAGTAACTACCACCTCTGCCTTTACGGGCGCTTTTCAAAATGAAAAGACAAGGATGGAGTTTATGACCCTTATTACAGCACATTTAACATAATCTATGAAAGCATACATTTTCCCTGGTCAGGGCGCACAATTTCCGGGAATGGCCAGAGAATTCTGGGAAAACAACGAAAGCAGAAAGCTTTTTGAACAGGCTAATGACGAGATCGGGTTTTCCTTAACAGACATTATGTTTTCTGGTACAGACGAAGAACTCAAGCAGACCAATGTGACCCAGCCTGCCATTTTCGTTCATTCAGTTATAAAAGCATTTTCCCTGCAGCAAGAATTCAGACCCGATATGGTTGCGGGTCATTCACTCGGAGAATTCTCTGCCCTGGTAGCTGCCGGTTCGCTCTCTTTTATTGAGGGGTTAAGGCTTGTTATTATTCGTGCCCGTGCCATGCAGAAGGCATGTGAGTCAGAAGCCTCCACCATGGCAGCTGTGCTTGGACTGGAAGACACGGTTGTGGAAGAGATCTGCGCAGGCATTGATGCCATTGTAGTTCCGGCTAATTATAATTGTCCTGGTCAGCTTGTTATTTCCGGGAGCATAGAAGGGGTTAATATGGCATGTGTGCAATTGCTTGCCGCAGGTGCAAAGAGGGCTATTCTGCTTAACGTAGGTGGAGCATTTCATTCTCCTTTAATGGAACCAGCAAAAGCTGAGCTTGCAGAGGCTATCATGAAAGCTTCCTTTGTGATGCCTGTATGCCCTGTATTTCAGAATTTTGATGCCTCTGCCCATACTAGTCCTGATGAGATCCGTATGAATCTTATTAACCAGCTGACAGGTCCCGTACGCTGGAGTCAGTCGGTACAGGCTATGATTGCAGCTGGCGCAGATTCATTTACTGAGGTTGGACCTGGAAATGTATTGCAGGGTCTTGTGAAAAAAATAAACAGGACAATGGTGGTAGCAGGTAGTTAAGTTCCAAAGCGGAACACTATTTTTATCCCTCATGAATGTATGAATAAAGCAGGGTACAGAATAGTTTTATTGCTTCTGGCAGCAGGGCTGATATATAGCTTTCTTTACCTCTATAATTCAAAAAGAAGCAATCTTGTCACATACCGGAATGAAGTTCGGCAAGGGGTATTTTCCTTTGAACGCAGTGTAGAAGACCTGCAGCATCAGCCCGCACTTTCAGCACTGACCGAAACGGCCATAAGGGATAGTGCTTTTTCAAATTCGGGAATAAGCGAAAGCCGCCTCTTTAATAAACTCGATGGGTCAGGCATCATTCTGCTGGTCTTCAAAGATGATCAGTTAAAGTTCTGGAGCAGCAACCAGGTTATTCCCGAATATCACCAGATGCCGGAAGGCCTGAGCGACCAGGTACTTAAAAACGGAGAATATCTTGTCTTTAAAAAAACGAATGGTTTCGTTTGCAGGCTTTACCTGATAGAATTAAGGTCTGTCTTTGACCTTCAGAACAATTACCTGCGCAATACTTTCGGAAAAAGATTTCCCTTACCTGATTTTATAGATGTTAGGGAGAAACCTGAAAGGCACTCTTTTCCCATTTATGCTTCAGGTGGAAGGTATCTGTTCAGCATCTCTCTGAACCGGCAAGCCTATTTAAAATCAGGCAGCATGATCTCTGCATGCACCTGGCTGGTACTCCTGGGTCTCTTTTATCTGCTTCTTTATCTGGGGCTCAAGCTTTTGCATACACATAAAATAGCAAGCCTGCTTCTTGCTGTGCTTGTTCCCGCAGGCTTAAGGTACTTTATGCTGGTGAATAAATGGCCCCAGGGCCTTTATTCACTTAAGCTGTTCAGCCCGGTCATCTATTCAAGCAACACATTATTTTATTCACTGGGCGATTTTTACCTGAATATATTTCTGGTATTATGGCTTACTGCATATATATTGAGTGCTGTCAGGTCCTTTCCCAGAATGTATACCCAGCGGCTTGTTTCCTATGGAATCTTTGCGTTGTCCTTGATTTCGCTAATAGGCCTCTTATACCTTTTTGACCTTCTGTTCAGAGGACTTGTTGAAAATTCCAATATCCCGCTTGATCTGGTCAATCTACTTGATCTGAATTATTTCAGTCTGCTAGCCGTGCTGTTGCTGGGACTATTATGGCTGGTATTTTATCTCATGCTCAGGTTTTTTTACCGTATAGTCGTACAAACACGGCTTCCTGAACGAAATCTTCTGATCATTCTGCTCACAGGCCTGATTGTTTTTACACTCTTGCAGTTCATTCAGTCAGGAGGATTCTATTATCCGCTCTTATTCAGCATTATGGCAGTAGCCGTATATCTGAAAGAGAAAAAGGGGGGCTCCTCGATCTGGAGATCAGAGACCCTGGTCTTTATTTTAATGATCTCATTTATTACCGCACTTAAATTAAATGCATTTACGACCCATAAA
This sequence comes from Sphingobacteriales bacterium, assembly GCA_043780395.1. Lineage (GTDB taxonomy): Bacteria > Bacteroidota > Bacteroidia > Sphingobacteriales > Sphingobacteriaceae > JANLVJ01. The sequence continues at coordinate 509 of JAYWCR010000148.1, read as the reverse complement.
GAAAATATAAACAGAATTTCTTTTGCTGAAAAACTTCAGAAATCAAGTGATCCGGTCTCTGAATTCCTGTTAAAGGACAATGAGGAGAAAATATCCCAGGATTCGCTGCTTTCCTCGATGTTGCTTCACCGGCAGATACCTGGCCGGGCCCGGCTCTTTAGAATTGCCAACCAGCATCTTCAGAAAGATTATTTTGGCAGAAGTTTTTCGGGCTTTGAGTTGAAGACCTTTTTATATGATACCCATAACCAGCTGATCTCCGGTGAAAATGTATATCCCTTAAAAGCATTCATTTCAGCGGCCAGAAGCCCCAAGGTCAGGAAGGTTTCTACTTATTTTTATCAGCTTGAAGTGAGTCTTCCAAGTTATTTCGGCATCATTCCGGTGGTAAGCAGGGGAGTGGAGACTGGTACTCTTGTCGTATGGATCGTAGCAAAGTCAATCGGGGGGAATAATACTTTTCCGGATCTGCTTCTTGACGGCAAAACCTATTTCGAACGCCGCCAGCA
>JAYWCR010000147.1:0-3476 GCA_043780395.1 Sphingobacteriales bacterium | reverse complement strand
GGCGGTACGGCTCCGGCTGCATCCGCTGCAGGGAGTTATAATACCGGTAATTTTTTATCCTGGCTGGCAGAGAATACCCTTACCTATACCAAGACGCTTGGCGATAACCATAATATTGAAGCCTTTGTCGGCTATACGGCTCAAAAGGTCCATTATGAAAATAGTGGCATCAACGGATCCCAGTTCCCTGACGACAATATACCATGGTTGAATGTTGCAGCCACCAGAATAGGAAATGTAGATGCCAGCGATTTCTCCATCATCTCCTATATAGGAAGGCTTAATTATAATTACAAAAGCAAGTACCTGCTTTCCCTTGCTTTCAGGCGTGATGGGTCTTCTAAATTCGGGTCAAATACGAAATATGGGAACTTCCCCTCTGTGTCTGCAGGCTGGGTCGTTTCAGATGAGAACTTCATGAAAACAGTGACTCCAGTAAGTCTGCTGAAGCTCAGGGCAAGTTATGGGAAGGTAGGAAACAATAACATAGGCAATTATACTTACCTGGCCGGGGTGAGTCAGTCGAACTATACCTTTAATAATAAGCTGGCCTCAGGAAGTGCCCTGAATGGAATCGGAAACCCGAATTTAACCTGGGAAACAACTGCAGGCTATGACCTGGGCCTTGATCTGGGTATGTTTAATGGCCGTATCGCACTTACCTATGACTATTACTGGAAAAAAACGGATGGTCTTTTATATGCCATCGATATTCCGGTACAGTCGGGTTTTAACAGTGTCACCTCGAATATCGGCAGGTTTGATTTCTGGGGTCATGAATTCAGCATAAGTTCCAGGAACTTGATCGGGAAGTTAAAATGGAGCACTGATCTTAATATTTCTTTCGACCGCAACCTGGTTAAAAAATTAGGAACAAGCAATGCGCCCATAGGTGGTTATCAGGAATACTGGGATGATAACAGAACGGCTGTTGGCCATCCGATCGGTATGTTCTATGGATATATAAATACAGGGGTATATATGACCCAGCAACAATTTGATTCCCAGCCCCATGATGCAACGGCCATGGTAGGCACGGCAAGGTTCAAGGATATCAGCGGCCCAAATGGCAAACCCGACGGGATCATTGATATCAATGACCGCACTTATATTGGAAATCCGAATCCTAAATTCACGTATGGCATCACCAATACCTTAAGCTACAAAAAGTTTGATTTTACCATGGTGGTGGCAGGTTCCTATGGAAATGATATTGCCGATGACGCTTTTATTTCCACTGAAAATCTTGATGGCGTTTTCAATGTAAGAAAAGGAGTTGCTAAGAGATGGCGATCCCTGGCAAATCCCGGTGATGGCATCTACCCAAGAACACGGTCAGGAACTACGGCAGATCTCAGGAACTTTACTACCCGGGAGGTGTTCAGCGGATCTTACCTGATGGCCAAGAACATCACGCTTGGCTATACATTTCCGGCAATTAAAAATTTTGTCCTTAAGGGGGCCAGGGTCTACCTCTCTGCTCAGAATGCCTTTACCCTGACCAGGTATCCGGGTATGAATCCTGAGATCGGATTTGCCGGCCTGAATGGATTGAACCAGGGTCGCGATTTTACAGCCTTTCCTATTGCAAGGATCTATTCAGTAGGCCTGAACTTAAGTTTCTAAAACTCCTCATGATGAAAAACTATCTGAAATATATTCTCGTTCTGCTCCTTGGTTTTTCTTCCTGTAAGAAAGACTTTCTGACGCTTGTACCTGATACTTCCCTGAGCTCTGCATCCTTTTTCAAGAACAGGGCTCAGTTTGATCAGGCCCTGATCGCCGCCTATACTCCGCTGAGGGGTTTGGTCCATACAGGTATCTATATGGATGAAATGCGCTCCGACAATACCTTTTTTACTATTTACAATGCAAACAGAGGCCTTTCTACAAGTACTGAATATCTTGCTGAGTTTCTGGATGATGCAACTTCCAGCGCAGAACCGAATTCTCCGGGTAACCGGTATGGGAATGACTATTCAGGCATCGCCGTGGTCAATACCCTGCTGGCCAGACTTGCAGCCTCTGCCTTGACCCCGGCTTCTAAAGATTCGGTCTCTGGGGAAGCCTTTTTTTTAAGGGCTTTTTATTATTTCGACCTTGTTCAGCATTATGGGGGTGTGCCATTGCAACTGAAAGAGATTACGGTTGCAGACCAGGCTTTTCAGCCCAGGAACACCGCAGATGAAGTCTATAAACAAATTGCCAGTGATCTGTTAAAGGCAATTCCTTTACTACCAGTGGTGAGCCAGTTTCCACAATCAGGGAGGGCCTCAAAAGGAGCTGCCAGGATGCTGTTGGCCTATTGTTATATGTCCCAGCCTGTAAAAGACTATGCCTCGGCAGAAACCCAGCTCACCGACATTACGAAAATGAATTATACACTGCTTCCAAATTATGCAGATGTGTTTGATCCGGTGAATAAAAATAATGCTGAATCTATCTTTGAAGTTCAATATATGTCTGATCTGGTAAGCGGCCAGCAGAGTAATTTTGCCTGGATCTTTATTCCCAAAACCCTGAATTCAGAAGTGCTGACAGGCTTCCATGGCAGCACCATGAATATTTTCAGCGGCTGGAACGTGCCTACCCAGGAAATGGTCCAGTCTTATGAGCCCGGTGACCTCAGGCTTCCCGCCTCAGTGGCTGTAGTCGAAGGCACCATCAGCGGAGTAGAAGATTTTACAGCCAAAGACCTTCAAAGCCCGGTAAATTTTAAGCCCCTGCCCGGTCTGACCAATATCTATATGATCAAAAAATATTTTCACCCTCCCTATACGATTGAGTTCAATACGCCTGATGACTGGCCCGTGTTCCGCTATTCGGGAGCTTTATTGCTACTGGCTGAATGCCTGGCAGATGAAAATAAAAATGGAATGGCGCTTCCTTACCTGAATCAGGTACGGAGCAGGGCGGGTCTGCCTGCCCTGACCCAGGCTACAGCTGATAATATTGCCACTGAAACCAGGCATGAACTCGCCTTTGAGAACCATCGCTATACAGACCTGATCCGTACGGGCAAGGCTATCCCGGTATTAAACGCCAAGGGAGCGCGCCTGAAAGCCCTGTACGGCTGGCTTCTGCCTGCATCGTTTAATGTAACGGCAAACAAACTGATCTTTCCTTTACCTTACAGAGAGATCCAGATCAATAGTAAACTGGTACAAAATCCAGGGTATTGATTCCGGGCGCAAGGGTATTGGATTCCGGAGCTGAGGAATTGATCTCCGGCTTAAACTTTCAAGGACGTATAAAAATAAGCTTATGAATTTTTCTCTTCTCCGTTCAACACGTTTAATGCTTCTATTCTTTCTTTTTATGGGAGCGGGCGTTTGTATGGCTCAACCACGCATTCACCATGATAAAGCTGTAAAAAAAATAGTTTTTGGAAACAGCAGCATCAGTCTTACCCTGGAGTATGGGAAGCAGGCTTCCATTTCATCGCTGGTAGTGAACGGAGAGCAGGTGATAAACAG
>JAYWCR010000146.1:0-4068 GCA_043780395.1 Sphingobacteriales bacterium | reverse complement strand
CCCGATTTTCCATCTATGGGTGAAAGCAAGCTTCATAAGATTTACCTGCTTCCTTCTGCACATGGGAAAGGTTGCGGAAAATTGCTGATAAATGAAGTGATAAGAAGAATCAGGATGCAGAACCAGCAATCGGTCAGGCTGAATGTACACCGCCATAATAATGCAGTTCAGTTCTATGAAAAACTTGGATTTACGATTATCGGAGAGGCGGATATTGATATTGGAGAAGGCTATCTGGCCAACGATTTTATTATGAAAAAAGAGCTGAATCCTGTCCTGTTTTAATCTGTAAACAGGTGATAGTAAATTATTTCACAATCACTTTTATTTACCAATCCTTTTTCCTATTTTTGCCGTCCCTTCTGGCAAAAGTCATGCCCTGTGCATTGCGCTTTCGAAAGGCCAAAGGGATAATAATTTACAAAACGAAATGTCTGGACTAATAGGTAAAAAAGTAGGAATGACCAGTATCTTCAGTGCTGATGGTATTAATATACCATGCACACTTATTGAAGTCGGTCCTTGCGTTGTTACGCAAGTAAAAACCTTAGAGAAAGACGGTTATTCAGCTGTTCAGCTGGGCTATGATGAGAAGAAAGAAAAACACACATCTAAGCCTATGCAGGGACACTTTGAAAAAGCCGGAACAACACCCAAGCGTAAGCTTGTTGAATTCAAGGAATTCAAGGAGGTAAAGACACTAGGTGAGTTAATCACCGTTGATCTTTTTGTTGTAGGAGATTTTATTGATGTCATTGGCACATCCAAGGGAAAAGGTTTCCAGGGTGTTGTTAAGCGTCATGGCTTTGCTGGAGTTGGTGGTCAAACCCACGGACAGCATAACAGACTTCGTGCTCCGGGTTCCCTGGGCGCTTCCTCATGGCCTTCCAAGGTTATGAAAGGTATGCGTATGGCAGGAAGAATGGGCGGTGACCGGATAAAGATTCAAAATTCGGAAGTTGTAAGGGTGTATCCAGAGCAGAACCTATTGCTGGTCAAAGGTTCAGTACCGGGCGCTAAGGGCACATATATAATCGTGGAGAAATAAGGCATGGAACTCAATATCTTTAACATATCAGGAAAAGACACCGGCGCAAAAGTTACGCTGGAACCTTCCGTGTTCGGCATTGATCCGAACGATCATGCTATTTACCTAGATGTAAAGCAATACCTTGCACATCAGCGTCAGGGTACACATAAGTCAAAAGAACGTAACGAGATTGCCGGATCAACCCGTAAGCTGCATAAGCAAAAAGGAACCGGTGGATCAAGAAAGGGTTCGATCACCAACCCATTATATAAGGGTGGAGGACGTATCTTCGGTCCAAGGCCTCGTGATTATTCATTTAAACTGAATAAGAAACTTAAAAGCCTTGCCCGTAAATCAGCGTTAAGCTACAAGGCACGTGAAAACAATATTGTTGTACTTGAAGATTTTGAATTTTCAGCCATCAAGACCAGCAGCTTTATCAGCATGCTGAGTGGCCTGAACATCAAGGATACCAAGAACCTTATAGTAGTAGCTGAAAATGATCATAACCTGTTCATGTCAAGCCGTAACGTTCAACGTAACCGCATCATGCGTGCATCAGACCTGAATACATACGATTTACTGAATGCTGGTAAACTGATCATGACCGCAGGTGCTGTTAAAATTGTAGAGGAGGCGTTTAGCAAATAATATGGAAATCTTAAAGAAGCCTATCCTGACTGAAAAAGTAACTGCTCAAACTGAAAAGTTTAACAGTTTTAGTTTTAAGGTGGATCCTAGAGCCAACAAACTCCAGATCAAGGATGCAATAGAAAAACTCTACGGAGTAGAGGTATTACGTGTGAATACCATGCGTTACCTTGGAAAATTTAAAACTAGAAATACTAAAAAGGGACCGGTTAGCGGGCGTTCAGCTGCTTTTAAAAAGGCTGTGGTATCCCTGAAAAAAGGGGACGTCATTGATTTTTACGGTAACATTTAACGAACATGGCAGTCAAACGATTTAAACCGGTAACTCCCGGAACCAGATTCAGGGTTGGCAGTGATTATAGTGATATCACTACGAACATTCCTGAGAAGTCTCTGATAACAACAATAAATAAAAAGTCAGGCGGAAGAAATCACGACGGTAAAATGACGATGCGCTACATGGGCGGTGGTCATAAGCAAGTTTACCGTATCATCGATTTCAAGCGTGATAAATACGATATTCCAGCAAAAGTTGCATCTATCGAGTACGATCCTAACAGATCAGCACGTATAGCACTTCTGCACTATGTGGATGGAGAAAAAAGGTACATCCTGGCTCCTGAAGGCATTAAGGTAGGTCAGGAAGTTATTTCAGGCCGCAATGTAGCACCAGAAGTAGGTAACGCTCTTTCTCTTCAATACATTCCTCTTGGATCGGTAATTCACGCCATTGAACTCAATCCGGGTCAGGGCGCATCGATGTCAAGAAGTGCAGGTACGTATTGCCAGCTTGCAGCCCGTGACGGGAAGTATGCAGTTATCAAGTTACCCAGCGGAGAAGTTCGCCAGATACTTCAGAGCTGCATGGCCTCTATCGGCTCTGTATCGAATTCTGAACGCTCATCTGAGAAGCTGGGTAAGGCAGGTCGTAACAGATGGCTTGGACGTCGTCCAAGAGTTCGAGGTGTTGCAATGAATCCAGTCGATCACCCAATGGGTGGTGGTGAAGGAAGAGCTTCAGGAGGTCATCCAAGATCAAGAAAAGGTCTGTTGGCCAAGGGTTACAAGACCCGTAATAAAAAGAAATTATCGAACCGGTATATTATTGAAAAGAGGAAGAAATAATGAGTCGTTCACTTAAAAAAGGCCCTTACATTGACCATAACCTGGAAAGAAAAGTTCTTACCATGAATGGCGCCAGTAAGAAATCGGTAATCAAGACCTGGTCAAGAAGATCAATGTTATCACCAGACTTTGTCGGTCATACGTTCGCTGTGCATAACGGCAGGCAGTTCATCCCTGTGTATGTTACAGAAAATATGGTTGGTCATAAGTTAGGAGAGTTTGCACCCACACGTACGTTCAGGGGTCATTCTGGAGATAGAAAGAAATAAGCGATATGGAAGCGATAGCAAAACTAAACGATTGCCCCACCTCACCGCGTAAAATGCGCCTGGTAGTAGATCTCATAAGGGGGCAGAAAGTAGAATATGCGCTGCATATTCTTAAATACAGTACAAAGGAAGCATCCAGAAGAGTTGAAAAATTACTTCTTTCTGCTATCGCCAACTGGCAGGCAGGTAATGAAGGTCAGCGCATAGAAGACAGCGGACTTTTCGTGAAGACTGTTTTTGTTGACAGCGGACGTCAGCTGAAAAGATTACGCCCGGCACCACAAGGCAGAGGACACAGGATCCGCAAAAGATCTAATCATGTGACCATGGTGGTTGACAATGCAGCAGAATTAGTAACTCAAATAATCGGTTAATGGGACAGAAAGTAAACCCAATAGGCAGCAGGCTCGGAATTATTAAAGGTTGGGATTCCAACTGGTATGGTGGAAATCACTATGCCGATAAACTGGTCGAAGATGAAAAGATTCGTAAGTACCTGGCTGCGCGTATCTCCAAGGGAGGTATATCTAAAACCATTATAGAGCGCACACTGAAGCGGATCACGATTACCATCCATACTGCCCGTCCGGGTATTGTGATTGGAAAAGGTGGTCAGGAAGTTGACAAGATTAAAGAAGAGTTAAAGAAGATCACCAAGAAAGACGTTCAGATCAATATTTTTGAGATCAAACGTCCTGAACTGGATGCTCAGCTTGTAGCTGAAGGGATCGCCAAGCAACTGGAAGCCCGTATCTCTTTCCGTCGTGCCATGAAAACTAGTATTGCTTCTACCATGAGAATGGGTGCTGAAGGAATCAAGATCATGTGTTCAGGCAGACTGGGTGGTGCTGAAATGGCCCGTACCGAGCAGTATAAGGATGGCAGAATTCCTCTGCATACCCTGCGTGCTGATATTGATTATGCCCTTGCTGAAGCACAGACTACCTATGGGAAGATCGGTGTAAAGGTTTGGATCTGTAAAGGTGAAGTATT
>JAYWCR010000145.1:0-3405 GCA_043780395.1 Sphingobacteriales bacterium | reverse complement strand
TGGTATAAAGACCAGGAATCACCTGACCCCCATCACCGCCATGTTTCTCATTTATTCGCCCTTTATCCGGCCAATGAAATTTCACCTTTCTCCACCCCTGCCCTGGCTGCGGCAGCAAAAAGATCCCTTGAACTCAGGGGCGATGATGGTACCGGCTGGAGCCTTGCCTGGAAGGTGAACCTCTGGGCGCGGCTGCTTGATGGGAACCATGCTTATACCCTGTTCCGAAACCTTTTGCGGCTTACCCGTGAGAATGAAACTCATTATAATGGAGGCGGTGGTGTATATCCAAACCTTTTTGATGCACATCCTCCTTTTCAGATCGACGGCAATTTCGGAGGCACCGCCGGAATTACAGAAATGCTGCTCCAGAGCCAGGGAGGTCTGATCCAGCTGATACCAGCTATCCCTGATGCATGGGAAACAGGATCGGTAAAAGGCCTTGTGGCCCGTGGAGGCTTTGTGATCGGCATGGACTGGGCAGGGAAAAAGATCCTGAAAGCTGAAATCTATTCAAGAAACGGAGGAGACTGCCGGATTCTGTCAACCTCTCCGCTGGTTGTGAAAAATTCGTCCCTGCATGCTGTAAGGTCGAACAAAGGATATGAACTTACACTTCCTGCACGCAAAGGAATGAGGTATACCTTGCTTGCCGGAAAGGACTGAATCACAGCTTCCTGAATCACCTAGTTAAAATTGGATCAGCAGAGAATTGGGGTCAATTATAAAGGAAGCAGACCGAAATAAATACATCCCCTGAAACTCATGTAAAAAGATAAAGGCTCCTGGAAACAAATCCAGGAGCCTTTTATTTAAGTGGAGAATATCGGAGTCGAACCGACGACCTCTTGCATGCCATGCAAGCGCTCTAGCCAGCTGAGCTAATCCCCCTTAAGGGTGCTTTAGGAGGAAATAAATCCTTTCAAAAGCAGGAATGCAAACTTCGTGAATATTTAACTAGGAATGAAATAATTAAGCCCAATACAACTAATAAAAATTCAGGGCGTTCAATAACCTTATACCTAACTCGTTACATGAGAAAATTCCAGATCCTAGTACTCGCAATCGGAGGCCTTACATTGACGGCTTTCCTTAATTCATGTTCCAGAAACATGCCTTTAACACCTCAGCAACTGGGTGTTCAGGCCAATGGAGCACCACTTTCTTTTAATTTTACAGCACAAACCCTGGGTCAGTCGGCCCAGACCATTCAAATTCCGGGGGGTAATATCAACCAGTATCTGGCCTATGTACCCTATGCTTATAATGAGCAGCCAAAAACCAAATGGCCTGTTATTATTTTCCTCCATGGGCTTGGCGAGATCGGCACTAACCTGAATGCCGTAAAAAGCCATGGCATTCCTAAATATTTAGACAATGAAAAGCGCATGCCCTGTCTGGTTTTCAGCCCTCAGTGCAATGGTGGAGGCTGGTGGAATACCAATACACTTGAACAGTTCCTTAAACAGGTCATTACCAAATACAATGCAGATCCAAAACGAATTTATTTAACGGGCCTGAGCATGGGTGGTATTGAGACCTGGTCATGGGCAATTCAGAATCCAACCTTATTTGCAGCCATTGCCCCTGTAAGTGCAAACGGAGACCCTTCGGCCGTTGGGGATCTCAAAAATACACCTGCCTGGGTTTTTCATGGTGACCAGGACCCTGTAGTCGCTTATAGCGGAGATGTTTCCATGGTAAATGCCCTGAAAAACGATGGAGGCAATGTGCAGTTTACCACCATAAATGGAGGCAAACATGATATCTGGGACGAAGTATATACCAATCCTGACCTTTATAACTGGATGTTGAAGAATAAACTTCCCTGAGCAGCCTGGTACATTCAGGTTTGAGATCCTGAGTAAATATTGAGTTATAGAGAAGGTAATGGGGTTTTTAACTATTATCTTCTCGAAACTTATCTTTTGTCACTTCAACTTCCGGTACTTAAAGAGAGCGCAAGGTTGCGTTACCTTACCTATTTCTATTTATATGCCATGCAGGGTATTCCTGCAGGCTTTGCCATTACAGCCATTACCAATTACCTGATAGGTAAAGGGGTCTCAGCGCTGGCAATAGGCTCTTTTGATGCGACCATCGGAATTCCCTGGGTCTTTCAATTCATCTGGGGGCCGCTGATCGACCGCTTTCAGTATTCCAGAATGGGTCACCGCAAACACTGGATCGTCTATTCAGAGATCCTTGCCTTGCTGACCTCCCTTTCCCTGCTCTTCATTAAAGATCCGGTTCATCAGGTGGGCACCATAGCAGCTATTTTTTTCATCCATAGTATCTTTGCCTCTGTCCAGGATGCAAGTGTTGATGCCTCAGCCATAGGAATGGTACCCGTCAGTGAACAGGGAAGGATCAATGCATTTATGCGTGCCGGCCTCTTATTCGGGGTGGCCATCGGAGCTGCCGGCCTGTCGACCCTGCTGCATCTGTCTGGATTCTTTATGGCAGCGGCATGTCAGTCGGGCTTGTTGCTTTTTTTTACCCTGCTCACCTATCTGACAAAAGTTGAACGGAGTGATAGTTATATACCCTCGCTACATCATCTCCAAGGGGCCGGTCAGGCAGAGCCTGAAGAAAACCCTGCCCTCAGATGGCTCTTTAAAAGATTATACAAGGGCATTATGAGAAGAAAAAGTCTGCGCATCTTTGGTATGATTGCCCTTATCTATCTATGCCTGAGCATCTTTTACCGCTCGTTTTCATTTCACCTGATCCATAGCCTGCACTGGAATGACCAGACGCTCTCCGTATTCCAGGGTACCTGGGGCAGTCTTGTTACTATCGCGGTCACACTTGGCGGAGGTATCATTGCCGACAGAATAGGGCCTGGAAAGCTGCAGAAAATAGTCATGGGCTGTATTTGCCTGTTCTTTATTGGCTTCAGCAGCCTTGGATATTTATGGGCTCATAAGACCTTTAGCATGACAGGCATTCTGATCTATAACCTGGCTGACCCCTTGTTCAGTGTGGCTGCCATGCCCGTATTGATGGGCTTATGCCTGGCAAAGGTCGAAGGTTCTCAGTTTACGACCTATATGGCGCTTGTGAATCTATGTGATGTCATTGCTGCCTATATTTCAGGTTTGGGAATGACCTTTACCACGGCCCCTGTGATCGGTCTGGTCTGCGGCCTGCTGATCCTGGCAGCATTGATCATTCAGCCGGTCAGACAGAGACAGACCATGCAAAGTTTTACGGGTAATTTCCAGTGAACAGATTAAGAGGATGTCAATCTTCCAGGTCAATGCCAATCTTCTTCATCAGCAGAGAGGCGTTCAGGCTGGTACAGCGCCCTGCATGCAGGGTATAATCAAAGAAAAGCTCCGAGCCCTCTACCTGCACATCAAAACTATAATTTTTTAGTGCCGGGGTCAACTGTTCCAGATC
>JAYWCR010000144.1:0-3181 GCA_043780395.1 Sphingobacteriales bacterium | reverse complement strand
GCGGTTGGGCAGGCCCAGACCGCCCTGCCCGATATGCACCTGGATCTTCTCAGAGTTCTTGGCATCCTGACCTACATAATAGTTAAAAAAGGTACTCTCGCCCATGCGCTGTAATTTTGCTGCCATCGCCCAGATTCCTTTCAGGTCATGAATGGCATCGATCTCATCCAGGTAAGGTTTCAAAGGGGCCACACCCAGACGGTCAGCTTTTACAGAATCCATAGCGGTACGGTAGAAATCACCCAGTTTCTGCAGATCCGTTCCGGGAGCAGAGGAGGCCGCGGCAGCATTCTCATTGACCACCTTCAGCTTTGCCTTGATATTCTCTTCGACCAGGTTGCCGATACCCCAGCTGCTTTCAGAGGCAGGGATAGGGTTTCGTTTAATCCAGCCCCCATTGGCAAATTTGAAAAAATCATTCCCCGGTTTTACTGAAGTGTCCAGGTTCTGAAGAATAAAGTCTTTGGCTGTATCAGCGCGGGCACCTGGTGTATGGTTATTGCCCCGGTTATTGGGCGAAGAGATCGAATAGGCGATCTCGCCGGTGACAAGAGGCTGACCAGAGGCAGTAACGCCCGAAGCTCCAAGACCCGCCGCAAGCATAAAGGCAAAATAATGTGGTTTATTCATATCGTATATTCTGAAAATTTAAAAAGTTCAGGCTTTTGCCTTCCAGGTATTGTTAGCCGGGTCAGTGTCCATAAAGATGCCTCCATCAATTTCAAGGGAAGCGATCTTCTTTGCAGCAGGCAGCGCCACTTCAACAGATGACCCATGATTATGCCATACAGAAGGCGTCTGATGCAGGGTTTCCTTGCTTCCGTCTGCATAGGTAAGGATCAGGTCAAAGGGAGAATAAAGGCCTCCGATATTATTGATCACTGCCTTTCCGTTTTCAACCGAACCAATAGCCAGGTCATTATAGTTATTCCCAAAGTACCAGTTGGTCCAAAACCAGTTGATATCACCTCCGGCAAGGTCTGAAAAAGTATTGAAGAAGTCCCATGGATTGGGATGCTTCCCATTCCAGCGGGCCATATACCCATGAAGGCATTTGCGAAAGGCGGCATCACCCAGCAGGTCTTTCATGGCCAGATAACCCAGGGCTGCTTTCCCATATTCGTTATTACCCAGTGCTCTTCCTCCAAGGCTGCTGCCCGGTGTAATGATAGGAATATCCATATCGGCGGCAGAATTCTCTGTAAAGCCGCGAACCCTGAACTGTTTGAAATTCTCATCCGCTCTCTTCTTGCCCAATCCGGCAGTACTGATCAGGTATTCAAAGGTCGTTGCCCAGCCTTCATCCATAAAGCCGTAACGCGTCTCATTGATACCCATATAAAAAGGCATATAGGTATGTGCAATTTCATGCTCGGCCACGAAGCGCGAGAAGGTAGTATCGGAGTACGACTCATCATTGACCATCATGGGATATTCCATACCGGCAAATCCCTGAAAGATCGTGGACTTCTCGTATGGGTATGGAACACCCGGCCAGTTATTGGAAAGCCAGTAAATGCCATGCTTACCGTATTCAACCATATGGTGAAAATCGGCCGAGGTATCGTTATAGGCGGCCTGTACGCTGACCCGGCGGTGGCTTTTCTTATCAAGTTCGACACTGGAAGCATCCCAGACAAAATGATTGCTGATACCGAAGGTCATGTCAGGGATCTTTGAAGCCGTAAAGGTCCAGGTATTTGTATGGGGCTGGGTAACCTTGCCTGACTGAAGTTCAGCAAGAGTGGCCATATGCACAAGGGCATCAGAAGTAAAGGATCCCAGAAGTTTCCTGGCATAAGCTGGCTGCAGTACAGAACCTGGCTTTTCCAGGGTTCCCGTTCCCCAAACGATATAATTAGCAGGTACAGTAATAGATACCTTATAATCATTGAAGTCAGAATAAAACTCCTTCCCATCGGTAAATGGCACATTGTCCCAGCCGGCATAATCATCATAAACAGCTACCCTTGGATAAAAATATGCCAGGAAATAGGTGGTCGAATCGATCATCCCTTCCCGTCCGCTCTGCCTGGAGATGGGGTAGGTCCAGGTAAAGGACAGACGCACTGAATCATGAGGAAGCAGGGGTGTCTGGAGGCGTACCGGCTGCTGGGTATATTCCCGGCCTCCGCCTGGCCAGGGCTGGCTTTTGCCATTGACTATAAATGAATCTATATGTATACCTGAGGTCAGGTAATCGGCTGAAGTACCCCCGTCTCGCGGTGCACCCGCCTTATGGATGTTTAAAAGAAGCTTGATGTTCAGCCTTTTAAGTGTATCAGGGCTGTTATTGAAATAGGTAATCTTTTCAGTTCCTTTAATAGTGCGGTCAGGAGGAAGGGCTGAGAGAGCAATCTCATACCTGCCATTGTTTTGCCAGTAATTCTTACCTGGTTTCCCATCTGCTGAGCGGGTCCCCGATGCAAGGGCCTTTTTAATATCCCTTGGATTATAGAGACCCTGGGCCGAAGCAGGTGTAAAGTAAACTGCAGCCAGAAACAGGCCCAGGATAGATGTAGTAAGTTTTCCCATATAAAAGTACAAGGTTTAATGACCCCCTTAAATTAAGAAATTGTTTATAATAAAAAAGCGCGTACCCTGATCAGCCCTTTCCTCCTGCACGGCTGCGCTCATCCTGACCAGCGCTTTTTTTCCTGCTCTCTTCCGTACCGGCCCCGCCGAAGCGGTAGGTGAAGGCCAGTGTAAAACGCCTTGATTCCCATTTATTGCGCACACGGATATTCACATTATTATAAAAAGCATTTCCAAAGAAATGCGAAGTATTGAACAGGTCATTACCAGAAAATTTCAGGTCAGCATGTTTGTTTAAGAAAGTTTTCTGAATGCCGGCGCCGATGGCAGTCTGCGCCTGAAAACGATAGGTGCCATCAAAGTCCCTGGAATTATAAAACCCATTGAGCTCAGCTTTCCATTTCCCGGGAATCTTAAATGTTTCCACGATATTGATATTATAGGAAGCACTACCCTGTTTTGCTCCATTCAGGATCAGCTGGTTACTAAACTTATTGTAGTTCAGCGAAAGGTTATTGGTCGAGGTCCACCAGGGCGTAAAATCACCGGGGGCAGAGAAGGTGGCATTGTATGAATTCTGGTGATCGAAGTTAGCATTTGTATACCGGGTGACCTGACGCACCGGATCAAAACTGGCAAACTCGTT
>JAYWCR010000143.1:0-3070 GCA_043780395.1 Sphingobacteriales bacterium | reverse complement strand
TCAGCATATTTACAAAGAGCCGGATGGCTCCCGGTACACCTGCAGGAAGCTCCCTGAAAAATACCAGGCCTGAATAAATATAGGTTCCCTTTCCATAAGGGGTATACATGATCGTATTGTCCAGGGGTGCTTCAGCCGGATCATTCATGCTTATCGGGCTATGGTAATGCGGGTCTGCATTGACCGGAATGTAAACAGCCCGTTCCTGGATCCAGTTCCTGAAATCGTCAGGGCTGATCTTATTCGGATAGTTTAGCAGGGAAGAGGCGGGTTCCTTAAAAGAGACGGGTGCGTTTTCATTGGTAATCCGTTTTCCGCTGATCTGAAAGGGATAAGGCCCCATATTCTCTGTCATAAGCCCCCCTGGCTTATTGTATTGCTGGATCAGACAGCCACCCTTGTTTACAAAGTCCATAAGTCTGGGCTGAAGGTTTCGCAATGCCGGCCGGGTATTGTAGGCCCTGACACCCGTAATGATCACATCAAAGCGGTTCAGGTTTTCATCTGCCAGTTGCCGGTCGGTCAGCGTACTTACTTTATAGCCCAGCTGCTCCAGCACGGCAGGGATCTGGTCACCAGCGCCTGTAATATAACCGATAGTACCTCCAGGGATCTTTAACTCAGGGTTGATCACCTTTATAATTGCCGGGCTGAGCCAGGAAATATGAGGGATATGACTGTATTCAAGTGAATGAACTGTAGAGGCTGAATGAACTCCCTCTGCATCAGAGCTGAAAGAAATTGAATCTGCAAGCCTGGGAACAGATCTGTCAGCAAGCACAACATCAAAGCTCAGTTCAGCCTTTTCACCTTTGAATTTAAAGGCGTATTTCCTGGAAGGGCTGCTCACCCGATAGCCTTTAGGAACATGGATGGTGAGGATGCCCTCGAGTTTATTTTCATAGGAGGTAAGAACTACCCTTACTGTCTTCGTGCAGGCTGTACTGAAGACAAGTAATTGCTCTGCGGGCTGAATAGACACCGGAGGTAAAATTCGCAGGGGCTGGTAACTTTCACCCAGTGCCGGATCTACATCGTGAAAAAGTACAGGAACGGTGATCTCCACAGGAACTCCGGAAAAATCCAGCATAAAGCTTGCCCTGACTGCGGCAGGGTTCACTGCCAGTCCTCTGTATTTTTCCTGACCTGCAGGGTTGTATCCACCTGCCGAATGAGGGTTCTTGAGCCAGTATGGCTGGGTGAGCATACTTGAATCGGCCTGGAAATCGACCTCTGCATTCAGCAGCTGGTTAAAGGCAAGATTCCTGGGTCCGCTTACCTTCTTTCCGTTCAGATTGATGCCATCAATTTTTACGGGTACCTGCGTACGCCTGATAATATTCAGGCCTATACGCATATTGCTTCTTTCAGACCATTCAGCCTGCGCTGAATTTGCGGAGATCCAGACCCCGCTGCAGGCCTGGATAAGCGTCACAAGTTCTTGTTTTTTCTCCCTGGCCCAGAATGAATCCTGGATAAGGGCAAGGCCCTTGTAGGCTTTCAGCAGATCAGGAACAATTTTATCGGGAGCCTGGGGGTTGTAGGCGTGCATTGCCTTTAAAGCCCATTTTGCCGTTTCTTCAGCTCCATTGATCCTTGACCACGTAGTATCTACACCTTCAAAAATGGTATGGCTCACAGCATCCCCTTTTATTAGTTTGAGATATTCATATTCCATGCCCCTGGAGGCAGCAATGCCAAAGCCCTGACTTTTATGATAGGACCGGCTTTCTGCAGCAAGTTCACCATAGCTTTTGCCAAGCTGGGCATTATAACCTCCAACCTCTATTTTAAACTGGTCGGCAGCCTGGGTGTTGATGCCTCCAAAATTAAAGGTGTTCCAGAACAAGCGTTTAACTTTCCATGCTTTTACCCGGGTCAGCTGTTCCGGGAAACGGCGGGGATCTGCAGCAGCCTCCATAGCCTCTACAGATAAGATGGCTGAGGCCGTATGGTGCCCGTGGCCGCCTTCGCCGGTTGTGGGGAAGCGGTCTACAATCACATCAGGCCTGAATAATCTGATCACCCAGACTGCATCAGCAAGTATACTATCACGGTTCCAGAGGCTAAAGGTCTCTTCAGGATTTTTAGAATATCCGAAATCATAGGCCCGCGTAAAGAACTGGCTGGCGCCATCGACGCTTCTGGCCCCCAGTAATTCATTGGTGCGGATAAGGCCCAGGGCATCACCCTGTTCATCGCCTATCAGGTTCTGCCCCCCTTCACCCCGGTTAAGGGCAAGGTAAGCAGTGCGGAGTTGAAGCCCCTTTCCCCAGTAACTGAGCAGGCGGTTATTTTCATCGTCGGGATGTGCAGCCATATAGAGCACACTGGCTGTCTTGTTCAGTTTCTGTAACAATAAACTGATATCAGATGCCGTGTAAACAGGTATTGTCTGAGCCGTACACGATGCACTGAGAATGAATAAGAGGATGCAGGCCTGTATACATCTGGTGTCTAACCCTGTAAATACTTTAATTATACTGAATGAAAACCTTGATCGGATCATGGGTGAAAATTACAACTCCTGGGCGGGTTTTTATACCGGGGCAGAACATTATGAAAAAATGTTTGTGGTTAATTAATCGATTGATTAATTTTGTTAAATATTAATTGATCGATTGATTAGTTGATAGTATTATTAACTACAGGCAGACCATGCAGGGTAAAGAAAAACAGGATTTAAAGACTGTGATAAAGGAAGAGGGTAATGATATTGTACCCGTTCTGACCGATAAAAAAGAAAGGATACTGGAGGCTGCCGAAAAATTATTCGGGGATCTTGGCTTTGAGGCTGTTTCTATCAGGCTCCTGGCCAAGGAGGCCAATGTGAATATGGCCATGCTGGCTTATTATTTCGGATCTAAGGAAAAGCTGTTCGAGTACATGATCCAGCGGCGCACTGAAGAGGGCAGGGCTAAAATTCAGGAGCTGCTGAATTCATCCCATACCCCTCAGGAAAAAATAACTATGATCATTGATATGTATGTGAACAAGATCTTTGATTCAGGCCGTATGCATGCTATTTTTTCACGTGAGATCTCGCTCCAGCAAAGAAGTACGGTTTCTG
>JAYWCR010000142.1:0-19900 GCA_043780395.1 Sphingobacteriales bacterium | reverse complement strand
ACGTAGTTCAGGGAGAAGTTGAAACTGTTCTTGTCATCACCTGAACCATAGCTTAAATTGTTCTGGTCACTCATTCCAGTCTGAAAGAAAGCCAGTCTTGGATCTACCTTTGGGGTTGAATATTTAACCATATTCAGAGTTTTTCCATCAGAGGCAGGAATACCTAGCTGCTGCATGGATCCATCATAGGCAGGGCCATATGACTGGTTCTCATAAGGAACCTGCTTGTTAATAAAGCCAGTTAATGGGTCAATGTATGCAGAGCCTTCACCACCGTAACTTCCAAAACCTGTTTGCAGTTTTGGAAAGTAAGAGATCTGCTCCATCTGGAACGTATTGGAATAATTGATCTGGGGAGCTCCGTTCACTGTACCTTTCTTGGTGGTGATGATCATGGCGCCGTTTGATGCTTCAGACCCATATAAGGCCGCTGCACCTGCACCATTCAGAATGTTTACATTCTCAATATCATCAGGGTTGATGTTATTCACTTCTGAAGGCGAGATCGGAACACCGTTCAATACAACAAGTGCATAGTTATTACCATTGATGTGACGGTTGCCACGCAGGGTAAAACGGGTGTTTGGATTGATCCCATTATCGATGGTACTCAATACCAGTCCTGGAACCTTAGCAGTCAGTCCATTGGTAAAATTCGTTGGATGTGCTTCCGTTAATGACTTTGCAGTCACATTAGTGGCAGCAAATCCAAGTTCTTTTGCCTGACGCTTTACGCCAAGAGCTGTTGTAACAACGAGCTCATTTAATGTTCTTGCCTGAGGTGCAAGATCTACATTCAGCTTGGTAGAGATTACTTTTGATTCATGGGGCAGGTAACCGATAAAGGAGACAATAACTGTAGCTCCCATGTCGGCCTTTAATGCAAAGCTACCATCAGAACCTGTAAGGGTTCCCTGGCTGGTACCTTTTAATTTAACTGTAGCACCTGGAATACCCAGACCATCGTCTGCTCCGGTGACCTTCCCTTTTAATGTTATTTGCTGTGCCATTGTACACAATGGTGCAAGCATGACTAAAAGTATTAGCCAGTTTTTAAGTAAAACTCTCTTCATATTATAGTAGTTGTAGGGCCCAATGTAGAATAAATTAACATTAGTTTTACACTAACTACCTGAATAGCAATAGGTTTTAAGTTTACTTCGTATTAGTTAATTCTCATGCATTATTATTGTTTATTTAATTATATTTTGTAACTAATAAGATATTTACAGTCATAAAAAAACCTTCCCCTATTACCAAGGGAAGGCTGTTAATCTGACAGTTATTATTAAGAACTTATTTTTTCTGAAAAAATAATTTAGTGGCAACAAGATCTCCACCAATAGCCGTGGCTGCCTGATTGTAATTGACAACATTTACATTCTGTTCGTTCACCGGGTAAGTAAACCGCAAAGGGAATGCAGACTTTGCCGTTGAAGGCGCAATTAAAGCGGGGAAACCCATTCTGCGTGTTTCTGTCCATGCATCCCAGCCTCTGTTATAAAGAGCAAGGTATTTTTGTGAAGCTATTTTTTGAAGTGGAGTAGCAGAAACACTTACCGAAGTCAGGTAAGCTGCATTTGGCTGTAGTAAATATGAATTTGCTGCAGCAGCGCTGGCCCCCCATGAAGTAATTGAAGCGATCACCCCATTATTATAATGAGCAGAAATTGTTCCTCCTACATTATACCCTCTTGAGACGGCTTCTGCAAGATTAAACTCAGTTTCTGCATCATCCAGCAATAAGCCGGGAAAATCAGGATTGGTGATCTTTCCAATTGAACCTGCTACCAGCAGTGGACCCGAAGGCTTGGAGTTCGAGGAAAATGACGCACTGGTTCCAGGGGCAGCCCCCGTATAGACCCCTGCAGAATTTACTGTAAAGAAATAAGGCAATCTTGGATCAGCCGGAAGGGCAGAAGGCTGTAATAAATTCATCAGGGTTGAATTGGCTACAAAATCCTGCCGCCCGCTCTGCACAAGGTCAACCCAGATAGGATTGGTATTGGGTGGACTGGCCACATATTGAAATATGGCATTGTCTGCATTTGAGGTAAACACCCCTGTAGCCACAGCAGACTCTACCGTTGATTGCGCTTTTACATTGTCAAAGTCCGCAATGGTCATGCCCATCTTAAGTTTAAAGGTAGCAGCAAATTTCTTCCACATCCCGGGGTCACCCTGGTAAATAACGTCAGCAGCTCCAAAGCTGCCTGCTCCAGGGTTCAGGGCAGCAATATCTGCATCCAGACGTGTGAGCAAGGCATAATAAACAGTTTTGGCATCATCAAATACCGGAAAAGGCTTTGTAATATCCAGCGCCTGGGTATAAGGAACATTTCCAAAGGTAGTTACAAGGTAATAATAAGAATAGACCTGCAGGATATCAGCAATGGCGATCTCATTTTTCTGGGTTCCGGCATCGGACACATCTGTAGGAATCAGGAGTTTTGCCTGTTGCATATTCTGAAGTACGTCCCTGTAGAGCGCATTCCATAAGCCATCAGGTATAGGACGGGTCACTATATCGTAATTACTTTCATCAGTATAGGTTGTTTCCTGCCATTGCTGTTCAATCAGTCTGAAAATATTCAGGTTCACGCTTGAAGAAGACACGGTATTGGTTAAAACTCTTTCGGCTTGTGTAAACAAGGAGTACGACGGTACTACTCCGGGATTTTTCACATCCACGTTCAGGTTTGTTAAGTTTTTTGTACATGCTGAAAGCGCTGAGATAAGTACAAAAATTAAGGCTAGTTTTTTCATCGGTTGATTGATTGAGACCCATAAAACAGCCCTGACTAAGTAAGCAGGGGCTGTTTTCTGTCGATATCTTAGAAACGTAGTTTTAAATTGAAAGAGTAAGTTCTGGTAGTCGGGTATGCACCTACCTGGTATCCCTGAAGATTACCAGCAGACAATCCATCTTCAGGATCTGAATAAGGGAGATTTTTATGAATGATCCATAAATTTCTGCCGATCAGCTGAAAGGTGACTTCTTTAATAGGTCCCATATGATGAAGTACTTTATCAGGCAGTGAATACCCGATCAGGGCTTCCCGAAGCTTCACATAGCTGGCATCGTATACGAACGCCTTATCAGGGTTGATGCTATATCCGAAAGCACCATAATTGCTTGCACTTGCTCTTACTGCATTTGGCTGACCTGCAGCATTCACTCCAGGCCGAATAAAGCCACCCCCATTTTTAAGTGTATTGCGCACCGGATTTCCAAGATCATTCGTATACACAGTTTCAGGATAAAGGCCTGTTGCAAGTCCGTAATACATATCTGTTGAAAAGACAGATCCACCCTTGCGCACATCTACAAGAAAGCTCAGAGAAAAATTCTTGTATGAAAAGCTATTGTTGATACCCCCTATCCAGTCAGGATTGGAATTTCCGATATCGTGATTTGAGGTAACGGTCTTAATATATTTCCCTTTCGCATCAATCAGCTTCTGTCCATTGGAGTTATAGGTGTAATCAGTACCATGGATCATCCCGAAGGGTTCGCCAAGGCTTGCATTGATACTGATACCACCCTGGTAGTTGCCAAGCACAAGATTCCTGGCCTGTTGCCCGCTTCCATCCGTAAATAACGACATGACCTTATTCCGGGCTCTGGTAAAGTTTACATTCACGCGCCACTTGAAATCTTTTGATTGCAGAGGAATACCATTCAGTGATAGCTCGAGTCCATTATTCCTGACAGATCCTGCATTCAGGTATTTATAAGTATACCCGGTAGCTGTGGAAACATTGACCGGTAAGATTTCATTGGAAGTAAGGGTACTGTAATAAGAACCGTCAAAACCCAGACGGCCTTTCAAAAAGCTTAATTCAAGACCCACTTCCTTACTTGATGTGCGTTCTGGTTTAAGATTCGAGTTGTTTTTTGTTCTGCTCGTATACGTTTGTGGGGCACTGCCGAACGGAGGTACGATCACATAGGTATCATTTACACTGTAAAGAGGAGCATCACTACCAACCTGCGCATAATTTGCTCTCAGCTTTCCATAGCTGAGCCAGTCATACTTCTTAAGAAGTTCAGAGAAAATGAAGCCGGCTGAAATAGACGGATAATAATACGCATTGTTGCCTTTGGGCAAGGTAGATGACTGATCGCGGCGCATAGTAACATCTGCTGTAAGCAATTTCTTCCAGGTGAGCGTGGCTCCGGCAAAGACCCCGTCAACTTCTCTTTTTCCACTATATTCCACAGGCGCATTGGGTGTGTTCAACGAATTTGACAGTGAATAAAGAGAGGGTACTATTAAACCTCCATTGGTAACTGCAGCAATGCTCTGATCGTTCTGCACCCTGATATTTGTTCCCAGAAGGGCTTTAAAATTAAAATCATCCCCAAAATTCTTGTCCACATTGCCCAGAAGGTCATAATTTGTTTCAGTATAGGAATGGTTATACCTTGAATAATAAGGGACTCCTACAGAACTGACATTTTTACGCTCCTCATCAAGCTCAGTATAACTGTCAAGAGAAACCCTGCCCAGAATATTCAGCCAGTCAGTGACCTTATAGTTAAGGTTTGTATTTCCGATATAGCGGTTGCGGGTATCGGATTCAAAGTTCTGATAGCGCACATAATAGGGATTGTCCCAGTAAATGGCACTCAGGTTACCGCCCAGAGGGTCGGCGTAATTCCATGTTACATTCTTTCCGGTTCTGTTATAAGCAGCCTTCATAGCCTGCACATCATTATTTACTTCCCACCATTCCCTGAAATTGGTCATCACATTCCGACCGCCCGCACCATCATATCCGGTTCCGGGCCGGCCTGTTCCATTTACATTGTAAAAATTAATACTGGCACCGGCTGTTAACCTTTTATTTATATTATATGTTGCCCCGAAGTCTATAGAATTCTTGACGATCTTGCTGTTGGGAATAATACCATTTTCATCATTGCGGCTGAAACCCAGTTTAAAAGATCCATTATCACCCCCATTGGTGATCATGATACTCTGGCTGTTTGAAATCGGTTTGACGAAAAAGGTAGTAGGATCATTTGGCGCAGCTACCCATGGTGTGGCCTTATGATAATTTGATGAGGTTTTGTCAAATGCATCCCATTGAAATACTTGCAGAGCAGGATTAAATTTTGCCCCATATGAAGCATCTTCAGTAGTTGGAGTAACAAGGTTCTTTGTTCCGTTACCCAGCACATCTCCGTAGAAGAAATATCCGGTAGGGTCATCATAATAATTTCCATAGCCGGCACCATAGCTATGCTGGTACTTCGCAAAAGTTGACTTATCTACAGACCCCTGGCTTACAGTAGCATTCACTACGATACCAAGACCTTTTTTTCCTTTCTTGGTAGTGATCAGAATAACACCATTACTTCCGCGTGAACCATACAAGGCCGATGCAGCTGCACCCTTTAACACTGTGACTGACTCTATATCATCAGGGTTGATGTCAGAGGTCGGACTTCCATAATCATACCCTCCGGATCCTGTTGTCTGGGAAGCATTATTAGGATTTGCCGAATTATTGGAATTTGCATTATTAACAGGCACTCCATCAATCACAAACAGGGCCTGATTATTTCCGGTAATAGATTTAACTCCCCGCAGCACCACGTTCACCGATGAGCCCAGGGCATTATTCTGCCTGATCTCCAGACCTGCCACTTTCCCCGAAAGCGCATCCACAAAACTTGAAGATCGGGTCTTGCTTACTTCCTCCCCTGTTACCTGCTGAGCAGCATAACTCTGCTGATTGCGGGTACGTGTAAGACCAAGGGCACCTGTGACCGTTACTTCGCCCAGCTGACGGCCTGATGTTTGTAAAACTATATTGATAGCATTTGAACTGCCCACTTCACGCTGTGCGGTGGCATAACCGATAAAAGAAAATACAAGGATACTGCCCGGACTGGCATTAAGTGAATACCTGCCGTCAGAACCTGTAACAATTCCTTTATTTGTACCTTTAAGAACAACACTGACTCCCGGAAGCGGAAGTCCATCATCCTGCCCTTTAACAAGGCCGGATATAGTTCTATCCTGTGCATCTGCACCAAGTGCAAAAAAACAGAAGGATAAAATTAAGAGTAGAAATTTTTTCATTAGATGAGGATTAGTTGAATATGGGACTCCTTGGTTGGGCCACACAATCTATTTTATGAAATAAAATTTAAACTTAACTAAAATTAAAGTTTTATAATAGAAATGTTGCCTAAAGGTTAAGTTTTATAATTCACTTAAATAATTTTTATACTAATTGTGAACTAATAAGGCAGTAAAGCGGTTGTATGGTTGGAGACCAAAATTTATAGTCACTAATATTGTTACATTCAAAATACTTAAATTATAACAAAGTGAGAGGATTCGGATTTGAAGGCTATAAAGCTGATGATCAGCCCCGTGGTGGTTTTGACAATCTGCTGAAATTATTTACAGAACTGCTTGGATATACATCAGGCGATGCAGATGAGGCCCTGAGCTGGTTAAATGAGCTTGATAAAAAATATAAGATCACCGATAACAGCTATGGAATGGGTGATTTTATCCAGGAGTTAAAGGATAAAGGATATATCAGTGATGATAAACCTGAAGGCGGATTCAAGATCACTGCACGTACAGAACAGGTGATCCGCAAATCAGCCCTTGAGGAGATCTTCGGCAAGCTGAAAAAATCAGGGAAGGGTTTTCATAAAACAAACCTTTCAGGGGCGGGCGACGAGAAAAATGCCGAACGCCGTGAGTTTCAGTTTGGTGATAACCTGGACCAGATAGATGTAACCCAGTCAATTCAGAATGCGCAGATTAATCATGGCATAGGTGATTTCAGGCTTACTGAAGGCGATCTTGAAGTGGAAGAAATGGATTACAAGACCCTAACTTCCACTGTGCTTATGATTGATATTTCACATTCCATGATTCTGTATGGCGAAGACAGAATCACGCCTGCTAAAAAAGTGGCAATGGCCCTGGCCGAACTTATATCCACCAGGTATCCAAAGGACACACTTGACATTGTAGTCTTTGGAAATGATGCATGGCCGATCCAGATAAAAGATCTTCCCTATTTGCAGGTTGGGCCTTATCATACCAATACCTATGCAGGCCTTGAACTTGCAGTAGATCTGCTCAGACGCCGCAAAACGCATAACAAGCAGATTTTCATGATCACAGATGGCAAACCTACCTGCCTGAAAGAGGGAGCCAGGTACTATAAGAACAGCATCGGACTTGACCGTAAAGTAGTGAACAAAACGCTGAATATGGCTGCCCAGTGTAAGCGTCTCAATATCCCGATCACTACATTTATGATTGCCAAGGATCCTTACCTCCAGCAATTTGTACGCAACTTTACTCAGGTGAACGGTGGTAAAGCATTTTACAGTTCATTAAATGGCCTCGGCGAGTATATTTTTGAGGATTATATTAAAAACCGCAGAAGAACAGTACGCTAAGATATTTGTTACCAGCAATAAATGCTGCCAATATAAACTACATGAATAAAGACAAGTTATTGAACATTGCCACTTTTGGTGAGTTAAAAAAAGCAGGGTATAAAACCCGTTCTATAAAAGAAGAGCTCCGTGAAAATCTTATTGTATTGCTTGAGGAACGCAAGAATGGATTTGAAGGGATCATAGGCTTTGAGGATACAGTAATTCCAGAGCTTGAAACAGCCATCCTTTCCAAGCATAATATTCTACTGCTGGGTTTAAGGGGGCAGGCAAAGACCAGGATTGCAAGAATGATGGTTCACCTGCTTGACGAGTATATACCTTATATAACAGGTTCTGAACTAAGTGATGATCCTTTTAGTCCGATCAGCTGGTTTGCAAGAAATGAAATTGCTGAAAAAGGTGATTCCACTCCTATCTCATGGCTCCATAGATCAGAGCGCTATACTGAAAAACTTGCTACCCCCGATGTCACTGTAGCTGACCTTGTAGGTGATGTGGATCCGATCAAGGCTGCCACCCTGCGCCTTCCATATTCGGATGAACGGGTAATTCACTATGGATTAATCTCCAGATCACACCGTGGCATTTTTGTCATTAATGAATTACCTGACCTGCAGGCAAGGATCCAGGTTTCCCTTTTCAATATTCTCCAGGAAGCAGATATTCAAATCAGAGGTTTTAAACTCAGGTTGCCCCTGGACATCCAATTTGTATTTACGGCCAATCCAGAAGATTATACAAACAGAGGTTCCATTGTTACCCCGCTGAAAGACCGGATTGAAAGTCAGATCCTTACTCATTATCCAAAGACCCTGGCCATATCCAGGCAGATCACTGCCCAGGAGGCTAAACTCGACCTCGAGCAGCAGAAGATCGGAGTTGCTGACCTGATGAAAGACCTTATCGAGCAGGTCGCTTTTGAAGCCCGTGCCAGTGAGTTTATAGACAAGAAAAGCGGTGTTTCTGCAAGACTTACGATCAGCGCCTATGAAAATATGGTAAGCGCTGCTGAGCGCAGGCTGATTTTAAATAAAGAAACCTCTGGTTCCGTCAGAATTGGCGATATGCTGGGAATTATTCCAGCTATCACAGGTAAAATTGAACTTGTCTATGAAGGTGAACTTGAAGGCCCTGCAAAGGTAGCATCCACCCTTATTGGAAAAGCCATTAAAACCCAGCTTCTTCAGTATTTCCCGGACCCTGAAAAAGGAAAGAAGAAAAAAGAAAAGCATGCCTATGGACCAATTATTAACTGGTTCAGCGAGGGCCATCGTCTTGAACTTGCTGAAGAACTCTCACAGTCAGAATACGAGCGCAATCTGAACCAGGTTCCAAGTCTTAAGGCCCTTGTTGAAAAGACCTTTCCAGATCTGTCTGACGAGCTGACCCTGCTTTATATGGAATTCATACTTCATGGACTGGCTGAATACTCATTGCTCAGCAAGCATCACCTGAATAAAGGATTCGAGTTCGGAGATATGTTTCAAAGTTTATTCAATACAGAACTTGGTGAAGATGACCCTGACATGAATGCAGAAAGATATTAAAGAATCCGAGAATACCTGATGGGAAGAATCGTATTTATTCTTGGTTTCCTGGCAATTTTAGACTGGTGTACATTATTTTGTATAAAAAAGGCTTTTCCAATTTTCTACAGCAAACATAGATCTATTCTGCTCATCAGTTATGCTACTTTTCACATTATTTTCTTTGCAGGCGTGGGCCTGGGCTTTTTTGCCCGGGTTCCACGCCTGCTGAGAACGATTTCTTTTGTAGGTCTTTTTGTTGTTTACTTTTCCAAGCTTTTTACAATTTTTTCTGTCATTGCTGTATTTTTATATACAGGATTCAGGAAGCTGAGGCTTAAGATCATAAATCACCATAACCATCATGAAGTTTCCTTGCCGCCCCTTTCCGGGCCGGTAATAAACCGCTCTACATTTCTTGCTAAAAGCGGTCTGGCCCTTGCATCTCTTCCTCTGATAAGCCTCAATGCAGGAATGATCAAAGGTGTTTATGATTATCAGGTCCGAAAACAGAAAATTATCATTCCCAACCTCCCCTCCTCATTTGAAGGAATTCAAATTGCTCAGATCTCGGATATCCATTCTGGAAGCTTCTATAATAAACGGGCTGTAAATTTAGGAATAGACCTGCTTCTTTCACTCAAAGCAGATATCCTGTTCTTTACAGGAGACCTTGTCAACGACCGGACCAGTGAAATGAAAGATTACCAGGATATTTTTTCACGGCTTAAAGCACCCCTTGGTGTCTTTTCTATACTTGGGAATCATGATTATGGCGATTACGTATCATGGTCAGATGCGGCGGCAAAAAAGAAAAACCTGGATGATCTGAAAGCCGTTCATCGCCATATGGGCTATGATCTTCTTTTAAATGAACACAGGAAAATAAAAATTGAAAATCAGGAAATTGCAGTTCTGGGAATTGAAAACTGGGGCGCTCTTTCTCATTTTCCAAAATATGGAAGGGTTGACCTTGCTTTAAAAGGCGCTGAAAATGTGCCCGTGAAGTTACTCCTCTCCCATGATCCGAGTCATTGGAGGGCGCAGGTAGTTCCTTTATTTAAAGAAGTGGATATGATGTTTTCAGGGCATACACATGGAATGCAGATGGGTATCAGAACTAATGCCTTTCAGTGGAGTCCTATTCAATATGTATATCCAGAATGGGCAGGCCTGTACAGGCAGGGCGACCAGCAGCTTTACGTAAATGTGGGATATGGATTTCTGGGCTATCCCGGCCGTATTGGTATCTTGCCTGAAATTACCCTGTTTGAGCTCTCCTCTAAAGCCTGATTCAATAACTGAATTTCTGAAAAAAGTTTTCAGGTTCATACTTTTTGGGAATGTTTATATTTCCCTCTGTACAATGGCTCAATGCCTGCTTACGTACAGGTTATTTTCTATTAAACCAGGTATTGCCGTACTCATCATTTCATTTTCCGGGACCTATATTATTTACAGCTTAAGTATTCTCAGGTTGAATCAGAAGGATATATCCAGGCATGTTTCTCATAGGATCAAAACTATCTCAGAGAATTACAAAATTATGAAACTTCTTATGCTTGCGGCGGCAGTTTCACTCTTTCCTGCTTGTTTCTTTCTTAAGAAGGGGACGCTGCTTATGCTTGTGCTCCTGGGATCACTTTCCCTGCTTTACTCCATTCCTCTTTTTAAAATCAGGAACGAAAGAATAAACCTGCGTAAAATACCTGGCGTAAAAGCATTCCTGATCTCGTTGATATGGACACTGAGTACGATCTGGATTCCCCTTTATGAAATGGGATTGCCTTTAAACACCCTTCCTGTATTCCTTGTATATGCAGGTCGCTTCCTTTTCATTTTTTCAGTATGCATTGCATTTGATATCCGCGACATGGATCAGGATTCCAGGAAGAAACTTTATACCATACCCGTATTGATCGGAGAGCAGAGATCAAAGATTCTGATCAGCTTTATGCTGATTATAGATGCATGTATTTTATACGTCAACGCAGATAAACTTTTTACCGGCCACCGGCTGGCCCTGCTGACAGGTATTTTAGTTTGTATATGCCTCCTGGCTACCGCCAGCAGAAAAAGAAATGAATATTTTTATCATTTCTGGCTCGATGGGATTTTTATATTCCAGTATCTGCTCGTGCTGTTATTGTAATGGATCATTAAAAAGAAGCTTAATTAGCCTCCACATTAAAACGATAACCTATTCCGCGAACAGTTTGAAGCAACCTTGGTCTTTCTGGATTACTTTCAATCTTTTTTCTCAATCGTACAATATGCATATCAAGGGTACGGGTATTTACTTCTGAGTTATAACCCCAGACCACCATCATAAGTTCATCACGATTCACCACCTGACTGGGATTTTTAAGAAAATACAGGAGAATCCGGTTCTCAAGAATAGTGAGCTCAACCCTTTTTCCATTTTTTATAAGCGTATGGGTATTGGGATAATGCTCCATATCATCAAATTTATGAACCTCTGAACGCTCATTGTTGACTACAAATTTTACTTTGTTCTCAAGCAGTGCAATGAGTACATCCATATTAAATGGCTTGGTGATGTAATCTGAAACCCCAAAACTGTACGCATTGATCTTGTCAATATCCTGCGCTTTTGCAGTGATCATAATGATCAGGCCTTCATATCCACGCTCTCTGATCTCCTTACAGATTTCCATCCCTGTTTTACCAGGAAGCATCCAGTCAAGCAGCACAATATGAGGATCCTCTTTCATTATCGCATCTACAGCCTCATTGCCATTTGTAATGGCAGTTACTCTGTAGGCCTCTTTCTGAAGCCTGTTTGAGACTAAAAAACTAAGGTTTTCATCGTCTTCAACAAAAACTATTTTGATGTACTTATTTTCCATTTAATGTACCTGATAGAATATACAATGATGAGAGTAAAATTATTGAATTATATGTAATGATGGTCACTTAATCTAAGATTTTTAAATTCATCGACCAAGTATTTTGCTAATAAATAAAATGACCTTTGATTAAGCTCGAGTAAGTCAAAAAATATCTCTTCCCTCTCCTCTTTATCAAGAATGTTGCCATAATGTAACAATAAACCGATCCATCATTATTCTAACCGATTTTTTTTGTGACAGTTTTAGTAAACCACTCTTAAAGAGTCTTTTAAATGGTGTATTTTTGAATATGCTACGTAAAGTTATTTTTATATTAATCCTCTTTACACTTCCCGTTCTTCATATTGCTGCCCAGCAGATGAATGAACCGGGAATTTTAATCCAGCAACAAGTTAATACACTTCAGCAGTCACCTGAATCATTAAACCAGGTGAGGAATTTTCTCTACCCTTTACTCACTGATAAAAGCAGGTATGACCAGCTTAAATCAAGCTTGCTTTCTGCTATGCAACGTTCACCGGAGAATAAGTCGCTTCCTGAATTACTGGACTGGGAACTCATACAGCAAAAGGATTTTCAGGGTGCCCTTATTCAGGAACTTGCCCTTGACAAACGGAGTAATGAAGACGGGATCAGACTGATGGAGCTTGGCAAAATTGCGGAATCAGATGGAGCGCTTAGAGAGGCTATAACCGCATTCCGGTATGTAGCAGCAAAGGGAAATAAATCAAGATATTACCTGCAGTCTAAACTTGAAATCTTACGTTGCATGAATTTGCTGATTGGTCAGAATTTCAATGCAGAGCATACTGCTGAACTTGAGCATGAATACCAGACATTTTTTTCAGAGCTCGGCAAAAATGCAACCACTACAGAAGCTGTATATGATTATGCGGTTTTCACCTTTCAGTATTTACATAATGCAACGAAAGCAGGAAGTCTGCTGGATGAATGTATTCATACGCCTGGTATCGCCCCGGTGCTCCAGGCTCAGTGCAAATTGCAGCTTGGTGATATTATGCTTACTCAAGGAAAGATCTGGGATGCAGCGCTTCTTTATGGACAGGTTGATAAAAGTTTCAGAGAAGACTCATTGGGACAGGAAGCTAAATTCAGGGCCGCCAAGATTTATTTTTATTCAGGCGACTTTACGCTGGCAAAGTCACAGCTTGACATCCTGAAAACTGCTACAACCGAACTTATAGCCAACGATGCGATGGATCTAAGCCTGCTGATTCAGGAACAGACTGCCGGCGACTCAACAGGGGCTGCTGCACTAAAGAAATATGCGCATTCAGAACT
Source organism: Sphingobacteriales bacterium (assembly GCA_043780395.1). Lineage (GTDB taxonomy): Bacteria > Bacteroidota > Bacteroidia > Sphingobacteriales > Sphingobacteriaceae > JANLVJ01. Next base: position 6,752 of record JAYWCR010000142.1, on the reverse strand, counting down.
TCTTATCTTCCAGCATAAGTATGCTGAAGCAGCCCATTTGCTTGACAGTATCAGTCTTCTTCCCGCAGCCAGCTCCATGCAGGATCTTCTTCTGATGTCTCAGTCTGACATTGATCTGAAACTTCATCATTTCAGGGAAGCAGCAGGTAAATTAAAAAAATTAACAGAGCAGTTCCCTAAAGGTATCTGGGCCGACAACGCCCTGTTTGAACTGGCCCAGGTGCAGGAATATCAGCTTAAAGACCTTAATAATGCCAGCAGGCTTTTTGAACAGCTGATTCTGAACTATCCGGGAAGTTATTTTGTGCCGGAATCGAGGAAAGAATTCCGAAAACTTCGGGGAGATAAAGAATTTTAACATCTTTATCCGGATAAATAATTCCCTTATAAATATGGAAATTCTCACTGCTCCTATTGCAGGCCTGCTCATCATTAAACCGCGCGTATTTGAAGACGAGAGGGGATATTTCTATGAAAGCTATGCGAGTGATCTTTACAGGGAGGCAGGAATAACCTCAGCGTTTATGCAGGATAATCAGAGCAGTTCTAAACTGGGTACACTCAGAGGATTGCATTTTCAGGCATCACCATTTGAGCAGGGCAAGCTTGTAAGGGTGATTAGTGGAAAGGTACTCGATATAGCAGTAGATATTCGTAAAGGATCTCCTACCTATGGCCAGCATTTTAGCATTGAACTATCAGGAAAGAACCATACACAATTCTGGATTCCGCCGGGATTTGCACATGGCTTTCTTGCATTGGAAGAGGGTACAATTTTTTGCTACAAATGCACAAATACCTATAACAAAAGCTCCGAAGGGGGAATAAACTGGAATGATCCGGAACTTAAAATTCAATGGGGAAATGAAAGTCCCCTTGTCTCGTCAAAAGATGAAGAACTGCCATTTCTAAGAAATTTTAGTTCTCCATTCTGATATTTATCGTCCTTTATTAATTAAGGTTGATCTTTTCATCCTTAATATCTACAAGGGTATTACTTTTCTTGTACTTCTTTACCCATATAATACCAACAGCACCTACCAGAAGATACGGGGTAAACATCAGGTAAAGAATACCTGCATTAAGTCCTTTTGCCTGATTATTACCTTCTTTGAGATTTGTCTGAACTTGTGCAGCACATACAGCACACTGGGCAGCAACCTTTGATATTGGAAAAAGAAGCCCGCAGAATAAAAGGAGAATGAGTACTTTTTTCATGTTCTTTATATTTACACTAACATTATATATAACAACAAAACCAAGGTCTTGTTATCATATTGTCAAAGGTAATTCAATGAAATGTATAATAAGGAGAGATCATCAGGTAAACAATAACGCCCGTCACTGTTACATAGAGCCAGATTGGAAATGCGAATCGGGTAAGTCTTTTATGTTTTTCCTTTTCAAGCCTCAGGCCATAGTAAAAAGACAATAGAATCAAGGGCAGTACAGTACCTGCCAGGATTATATGTGGGTACAGAACAAGCAGATAAAGAGGCCTGAGTGCATTTGTTTTTGGGAAAACTGTTTCTTTCGCAGCAAAATGATAGGCGATATAAGAAATTAAAAACAGGGATGACAATGCAAAAGTCAGCAGATTCAAACGTTTATGCACCTGAATATTCTTCCTCTTTATAAAATAGAGTGAGCATAACAGTAGTATGGAACAGGTTCCGTTCAGGAAAGCGTTTAAAGCAGGTAAATGGTAAATGAAGGAAGGAACTGGCTGTGGAACAGGAATGATCTTACGGTTGAGTATAACTACTACAAGACAAACTGTAATAGAAATGGCAACAACGATTCTGAAGATCAGCTTTTCATTATCGAAAAATTTTACTTTAGGCATTAGTCTTGTTTATTTAATTTAATTCTGTCTTGTTCAAGCCTCAAAACAATTACTTCATCAATAAGTCTCTTCCATTCTTCTCTGGAGGTTCCATCATAATATCCGCGTATGTGCCTGGATCCATCAACCAGCACCAACATCTGGCTATGGATAAAATCATTCTTTTCAGCAGTATTTACCGCGGCATCAACTAAATAGCTATTTCTGGCAAGGCTATAGATCTGTTTTTTGTCACCCGTCAGAAAAATCCATCTTGCCCCATCAGCATGTCTTTTCTCAGCATATGCGTTCAGTATCTCCGGGGTATCATAACCAGGATCCATCGTAAAGGAAATGAATTTTATTTCAGGGTGAATTTTAAAAACTCTCAGCAGAGAATCCATACTTGCATGCACTCTCGGGCATACATCAGGGCAACGGCTGAAGAAAAAATTCGCGATGTATACATTTCCGGCTAGTGATTCACTGGAAAAAGGCTGCCCATTTTTATCCAGGAGCTCAAAGGGAAGAACCTGATGGTAGATCGTATCACGTATAATCTTTCTTTTTACCTTATGAAACGTGGTGGCAGCATGCCTTGGACCAAAGTAGGCAAGACCCCGGTAATGGTTTATCCCTGTTTGAAGAAGGATATAACCAATTACCGGAAAAATTAATATGGCAAAGCCAGGTAAGAACCTTCTTAGATCCTGCTTCATCCCAGCATAACTAAATGGATGGAAACATTTGTTTTATAATTCCTTTTATCTGCCAAGTACATCACGAATGACCATCCAGTGATGCCCTTCAGAGATCAGTCCTGTAATCAGGGCGAAGATCAGTATAGTAGGGATAACAATACAATAGATAAGATTAAGCCTTTCAAACTTAAGGTGCATGAAATAAGCTACTATATAAAACGCCTTTAATAAGGTCAGCGCTATATAAACGTAGATCTTCACACTCTGGCTTACAAAATGGTGAGGAACCAGGTAAAGAGCAATAAAAAATTCCAGGGAAGTAATTGCCGTTAAGACCCAGAATACATTCCAGATCTTTTTTGGAGTCATTGCAGCACCTTCTTCATGCTCATGCTGAGCAATATCGGGGCTCAACGGGCTTTGTTCATGTATGGAAGACATATCTTGTGGAGTATATATTATATTAAATAGAAAAAAGTAAATACAAAGACCCATACCAGGTCAACAAAATGCCAGTATAAACCTACTTTCTCAATCATCTCATAATGGCCACGACGCTCGTAGGTACCATTGACAACATTTGCAAGGATTATTATATTGATGATAACTCCACTAAGTACATGGAAACCATGAAAGCCTGTGATCAAAAAGAATAACTGGCTGAAATGCGCATCACCCCATGGATTATGAAGAAGACTTGCACCTTCACTGATCAGATGGCCCCATTCCCATGCCTGACAGCTAAGGAAGGTAGCTCCGCCAATGATGGTAAGAGTCATCCATTTAATTACTTCGTTTTTTGCCATCCGGTGACCCGCTTCTACTGCAAGTACCATAGTTACGCTGCTCATGATAAGAATGAACGTCATAAGACCTACAAAAACAAGAGGGGCATTGTTAATGCCAGGAGCTGTTTTAAAAACTTCCTCGGGATTAGGCCATAATGAAGAATTTACACTTGACCTTATTGTTCCGTACCCTACAAGAAGGGCAGAGAAGGTAAACGTGTCTGAAAGGAGGAAAAACCACATCATGAGTTTTCCATACTCAATGGAGAAAGGGGATTTACCTCCACTCCATGGGCTTGGCTTGATTTCAGTTACAGTAGTAGCAGAAGTGCTCATCGATAATTTAAATTATTGGTTCAAAAGTAAAAAAACGTATAAATAGATCCATAATATATCCAAAAAATGCCAGAAGATAGAGGCTATCTGTAAGCGATATAAATTCTTAGCCTGTAATACATCTGTATAGATGCCTAAAAGAGCATATATGATCAATGACAGGCCTGCAAATATGTGGACGGCATGGAAACCCGAAATTACATATAAAAATGAACCTGAAGGGTTCCCTGAAAAGAAAATTCCATTGTGAACAAGAATTGTCCATGCCTGCCATTGCCCGGCAAGGAAACCAAGTCCTAGAATCAGGGTAGCCCAGAGCAGTATTTTTTGCTGCTGGAACCTCAGTCGCTGAGCGGCAATACAGGAAGCCTGTAAGGTAATGCTGCTCAGGATGATCAGGCCTGAGGTATAATTAAACACAGCTGGCAGCATGAAATGCAGCCAGTGGCCCTGTGCCTTTAAAACTACATATGCACTCGTTAATGCGGCAAATATCATTACCGAAGCAACAATAAAAAGCCATACAACGAATTTTTTAGGGCCGTAGTTCAGCCGCGTATCATCTATCTCCATGTGTACACAATTTTGTCAATCAATAAGGCCAGCTGGATCAATGGCAGATACATAAAAGACCCGAACATTAATTTAGAAGCCGATTTAATAGTACAGGTCTTATAAAGTCTGATTGCCTGAACAAGAAATAAAATGCCGGCCAGTAATGATACCAAGGCAAGTACATAGCCGCCCATATTCAAAAAAGTAGGAAGTATGCTTACCGGCAATAACAGGATGGTACTCGCCAGAATCCAGAGTGCACTTTTTTTACTTCTTCCTGAACTTGAAGGTAAAAGGCGGAAACCTGCTTTTTTATAATCATCATCAAGTACCCAGGCAATTGACCAGAAATGAGGAAACTGCCATACAAACTGGATCAAAAATAATACCAGGGCAGTAAGGTCGAGTCGACCAGTAGCAGCCACCCAACCAAGAATCGGAGGCATCGCACCTGGTACAGCACCTACATACACTGAAAATGAGGTAACCTGCTTCAATGGGGTGTAAACGAATGCATAGGATATTAATGCAAATGCACCCAAAAGAGCAGTCAGAGGATTTAAGAGATAAAGAAGAAACACTCCTGAAAGACCCATTATAAGACATGCAAGAGCAGCTTCTGTAAAACCCATACGTAAAGTAGGTAATGGCCTGTCACGTGTACGTTCCATCAATGCATCAAGATCTCTTTCCAGTATCTGATTGATTCCGTTAGAAGCTCCTGTAACAAGGAAGCCACCACTTACAAGAATAAGCAGCTTCATCCATGAAATATTTCCGGCACTTCCATACAGGTATGTGATGCCAGCTGAAAAAACAACTAGAAATGATAACCTGAGCTTGATCAGGAGAATATAGTCAGCCATTTTTTGACCAATGAACGTACTTCCCTCCTCTTTTACTGTTTTACTAATGATCATCTCAAACCAATGCCCTCTTTTAAAATATCGTTTTGCTTTCTGTTCCTGTTCTTAGTTTGCTATTTCCCAACATAAAAATGTAGACAAGGTTACCAAACACAATGGAGGCTAGAAAAATATGTAAGGTCTGTGCTGCCGGGGGCAAAGCTGCTGCTGCAAGTAAAATACCTGTAAGCATCTGTACTCCTGTCAATGCCATATTAACCTTCGCTACTTTAAACATCCTCAGTTTTTCTTTACCGCCCTGTTGCAATATCATGTACAGCACAACTACACCAACTGTTACAAATAAAGATAAGTAGATATGCCACGAAAAGATGTCACCCACCATTCCTACCCATTTATTACGTTGTTGCTGACTCAATTGTTGTGCAATTGAATCAAGTTGTTCCCTGATCCCTGTTCCAGCCAGAATTTGTGCAGTAGCCAGAAATATCATCAGACCGGCAAATAGTTTAAAATAGATGGTGGTGGGCGTATTCATTTCACCCCCGCCATTAAGACCTGATGCCCAGGTAAAAGCCCCTATGGCAAGTACAAGAATTACAAGGGCCAATAACATATGGAGAGTTATAAGCCAGGCAAATAAATTAGAAGAAACTACAAGAGAACCCAGCCATCCCTGAAATCCTATTAAAAACAAGCCAAACGTCCATGTGAAAAACAGCCCCGGTTTACTTCTGATATAACTGAATGAATAGATCCATGTCACAACGAACAATAGTCCAACAACAACAGAGACCAGTCTGTTAATGTATTCCGTGTAAGTGTTCCAAACATTAAAACTTTCTACCTGGAATACAGACTTATCATTTCTTATCTCTGATGCAAGCTTATGGTAACCAAGCCAGTCAAAAAAACCAGCTGAATGGTTGTTTTTAGCAAGTCTTCTCTTTAAAAAGTTTTCCTTGTAGTCAGCAGGTAATTCGCTGATACTTGTAGGTGGAATCAGCTTGTTAAAACATCTCGGCCAGTCAGGACAACCCATCCCCGATCCGGAGCTTCTCACAATGCCTCCGGCAAGTATGAGAAGCAATACTGAAATAATACTGGCAAAACTCCATCTTATAAAACCTCTTTCTCTCTTAGACCGCATAGTGTTGCCTGTAAAAAGAGGCATTATGGAGTTTTGCCATTAATTATTGTTAACCCTTAAGACTTTCTTCCTGAGCAACACTTGCATCATGCTTGTGCTCATCAGTTAGTAAATTTTCATATTGTTCAAAGCGCTGACCACTGAAATCATGCGGGATATTTGAACTCACAGTTTCAGTAAAGGGTACTGTCTGTGGAATAAAGTCAGATTCTGAACCAGGCTTGCTGTAGTCATATGGCCAGCGGTATACTGTTGGAATTTCGCCCGGCCAGTTACCATGGATGCCTTTAACAGGTGTAGTCCATTCCAGTGTATTTGCATTCCATGGATTTTGAGTAGCTTTTTCACCGAAGAACATACTTCCAAAGAAATTGTATAAAAACACGAGCTGGGCAAGCGCAGCAGCAATAGCCGCATAAGTAATGAAAATATTTACTTCAAGCCATGGTTTCATGAAATCGAAGGAAGTGAATTCATAATATCTTCGCGGAACACCTGCAAGACCTATAAAGTGCATTGGAAAGAAAACCA
>JAYWCR010000141.1:0-3348 GCA_043780395.1 Sphingobacteriales bacterium | reverse complement strand
GGCATACCCGTTAAGGCCTCTGTTTCAGATGGCGGTCTACTTCAATATTTTAGCAGTATCTATATGAACTGCCCTTATCAATGGGGAGGCCGTTCTCCTTTTGGGATTGATTGTTCAGGTCTTACCCAGCTATATGGCAGGTTTGCAGGGTTAAAGCTTCCCCGTGATGCATCAGAACAGGCCTTACAGGGAATGAAAGTGCCTGCTATCAATGAGGCTGAAAACGGAGATTTTGCTTTTTTTGAAAATATATCCGGCAAAGTGATCCATGTAGGCCTTATTATTGGTAAAAACAAGATCCTGCATGCCTCAGGTCAGGTAAGACTCGATTCTCTTGATGCTGAAGGTATTTTTAATCATGATACAGGCCTTTATACGCATAAGCTCAGCACGCTCAGAAGGCTGGTAGAGTAAAACTGGTAAGATTATTGCTACTTACCAGCAAAACATGCTTATGAAAACTTACATTCTCTTTGCTCTCCTCTCCCTTGTTATCGTTTTTTCAGGCGCAGAAACTGCCTTTTCACAGACCCGTACTGTCACAACTACGCATAGATCTCACCGTGGATGGTCAAACAGGGCCAAGGGTGCAGCTATTGGCGGTGGAGCAGGGGCTATTGTTGGGGGCATTGCCGGCCATAGTGTTGGAGGCGCTTTGCTCGGGGGAGCAGTTGGTGCTGGCGCTGGTTATGTGATTGGTAATGAAACCGACAAAAATAAGTCACATGCCCGCAGAAGGCATGTAACTGTCAGAAGAACGGTCACCAAATAACCGGCTGTTTATACTGAAGTCATTCTTCAGGCCTTTCCATGGCGCAGCTGCAGGTTTTCTGCAATAGCTTTTAACGACTGATTCTTCTCTTTTAACAAGACCAGCAGGTGAAACATAAGATCTGAACTTTCGTCCACAAAATGAACGTCATCTTCAACCAGGGCAGCAATTACAGTTTCCACGCCTTCTTCGCCTACTTTCTGGGCAATTTTATGGATTCCCTTTTTTCTGAGCTTGTTTATATAAGAGCCTTCAACAGGGTTTGCGTACCTGTCTTCAATGATTTGTTCAAGGCGGAATAAAAAGTTAGCTGAATAGGGGGTGTTAAAGCATGAGCGTGTTCCTGTATGGCAGGTATTGCCGGCAGGCCTGGCCATGATCAGAATTGTATCCTGGTCACAGTCAAGGTGCATGCTGACCACATCAAGAAAGTTTCCGCTTTCCTCTCCCTTTGTCCAGAGTCTTTTTTTGGATCTTGAATAAAAGGTAACACGCCCGGTCTTTGCTGTGGTTTCCTGGGCTTCAGCATTCATATAGCCGAGCATTAAAACTTCAAGCGTCTGGCTGTCCTGAATGATCACAGGTACCAGACCTCCATCTTTTTCGAAATCAATTTGTTGAGCGGTTTCCATGAATATTGGATCTTTTTTGAATGTTTATAAAGGCTGGAATTCACTGACCAGTCTCATAGGGATACCCTGGTCAGATAGTTTTAGTTTTAATGCAGGGATCCTGATCTCTGCAAAATGAAAGACCGATGCAGCCAGGGCTGCATCTACACCACTCTGACTGAATACGTCAAAGAAATGGGCTTCATTCCCCGCTCCGCCTGAGGCGATCAGGGGCACAGCCAGGTTTTTATTGATCTTTGAAAGAAGCTGGATATCAAAGCCTCCCTTGGTGCCATCATGGTCCATGGAAGTAAGTAATATCTCACCTGCACCACGTTCTACTGCCTCCCTGATCCAGTTTTCAGTTTCATGGGCAGTGGCTTCCTTGCCACCTGTCAGGTGAATGATATTTCTGGAGCCAATACGCCGGGTATCGGCAGCAATGACTACAAACTGACCTCCGAAATGTGAAGCCAGCATATCAATAAGGCCTGGGTTACGGACTGCCGCTGAATTTATAGAGATCTTATCTGCTCCGGCATTTAGCAGCAGATAGGCATCTTCAAGCTGGGTGATACCCCCGCCTATAGTAAATGGAATATTTATATGCCTGGCAATTTCTCGTACTAGGGGTAAAAGGGTCTTGCGTTTTTCTTCAGAGGCTGAAATATCAAGGAATACCAGTTCATCAGCACCCTGCTGGCAATAATTCCAGGCAAGTTCTACAGGGTCACCGGCATCAATAAGATCCACGAAATTCACACCTTTTACGGTTCTGCCATTTTTTATATCCAGGCAGGGGATGATCCGCTTAGTCAGCATCTTAAAAATTTACCAGGGCCTGCAGATTCCAGTCTTTAATATCTTCCCGGGTTAGTTTTCCTTCATACATGGCCTTGCCAACTACGGCAGATTCAACCTTGATGGCAGCAAGTTCACGGAGTTCCTCAAGGCTTGTCACGCCTCCCGAGGCGATCAGCTTGATGAAGGGAGAATGCTGGATCAGTTTTTTATAGAGGTCAATTCCTGTTCCGCTCATTTTTCCATCCTTATTGATATCGGTACACAGAAACCTGAAATATCCCAGGGCTGTACATTTATCCATATAATCAAGTAATTTGATCGGCGAGGCTTCCATCCAGCCACTGTATTTAATGACCTCATCAAGCACATCGATGGCAATAACGATATGCTCGGCATAGGCTTCTTTATGGCAGAGTTCCTTGCTCAGGTTCTCCAGAAAGCTGGGGTCCGTTATGGCAAGGGTACCTATGATCAGTCGGTCGAAACCAAGATCGATCAGTTCTTTTACCTTATCAAGGCTCCGGATTCCACCTCCGTACTGAATTTTCATAGGTGATTTCTTGAGGATCTTCACCAGGTAATCCTGGTTGGAGAAATCACCTTTGGCACCGTTCAGGTCAATAATATGAACAAAATCAGTTCCCTGTGAATGAAGTTGCTCTAACATCTGCTCGAGTGATACATCATAAACAGTGACCTGGTTATAATCGCCTTCTCTCAAACGAACTACTTTTCGGTCGAGAATATCTATGGCTGGAATAATGTACATATGTATTGGTTATTTTAAAGAGAATAAAAGTTACGTAAAATTTGTTCGCCATTCGCACCCGATTTTTCGGGATGGAACTGAACGCCCCTGAAATTTTTATTTCTTAGAGATGCGGAAAATAAAGTGCCATATTCGGTTGATCCGATGGTAAAAGTAGAATTAAATTCAATAAAATAGGAATGCACGAAATAGAAGTGGCTGCTGGCAGGGATGCCTGCAAAAAGGGCATCCTCATTGCAGGAGGTCACCAGGTTCCATCCCATATGAGGCACCTTCAGTCCATCTGCTGCCGGGAAAAGCCGGGTTTCCAGGGGAACAAGACCCAGTAGCCGGCTATTGCCTTCCTCTGAAAATTCTGTTAATAACTGCATGCCGACACAAACCCCCAGAAC
>JAYWCR010000140.1:0-15482 GCA_043780395.1 Sphingobacteriales bacterium | reverse complement strand
TGGAGAACGGAACCGAAAAGCATGAGGTCATAGAATCTCTGCCCGGCACGTATATGAATTTTTTTAATAATGTTCATGATGCCATTCGCGGCGATGCCGAACTGATCGTTAAACCTGAACAGGGATATTATGTAATCAGGATCCTGGAACTTGCTCAGGAAAGTGATGCATCAAGACGGAGTGTTCCCTTTGGAGCCATCCATCCATTTAAATGAATAGATTAGTAGTTTGAAAATTAGAGGTTATTTTAAGAATGAGTATAAAAACAGAACTGATCGCGTTTTGCAGTACCTATATTGAGGACCGCATTCATGCAGCGACAGAGGCTATTACAGAGGCCAGAAAATCAAGTGTAGCAGAAACAAAAAGCAGTGCCGGCGACAAATACGAAACGTCAAGGGAAATGCTTCAGGGAGTTATAGAACAGCATACACGCCAGCTCGAAGAAGTAAAGAAGCTGAAAGACAATTTACAGATGATCCTTCTGACCAAACCGGATAAGAAAAAAGCGGGTGCAGGGAGCCTTGTGCTTACAACTGCCGGAAATTTCTTCCTGGCAATACCGGCAGGTTTAACAGAGATCCATGGTGAAAAATATGCCATGATCTCTCTCTATTCCCCGATCGGAAAACTCCTTCTGGAAAAAGTGACCGGCGAAACCCTTTCTTTTAATGGAAAGGACTATACCATTACAAAGATCATTAATTGAATGGTCTTACCTTTCCATCATGAGTTTGCTGATATATTTTCCGATAATATCAAACTCGAGATTCACCCTCATCCCTGCTTTCATGCTCTTAAAGTTGGTAAATTCCCAGGTATAGGGAATAACCGCTACAGAAAAATAATCATTTCCTGATTCTACAACTGTAAGGCTTACACCATTTATACAGATAGAACCCTTCTCCACTGTAATGGCTGAGTGTGTGCGCTCATGACCAAACCGGTAGATCCAGCTTCCGCCCTGATCTTCGGCAAGGGTGCAAACAGCTGTCAGATCTACATGTCCCTGCACAATATGGCCGTCGAAGCGTGCAGTAGCAAGCATACAGCGTTCAAGGTTAATGACATCCCCATGGCTGAAGTCTCCCAGCGTACTGCGTTTCAGGGTTTCATTAATGGCTGTGACCCTATGCCATCCCGATCCTGTGGCTACGACAGTCAGGCAAACACCGTTATGGGCAACACTCTGATCAATTTTCAGTTCATCAGAAATGGGTGATTCTATAGTAAGATTTAAATTCCCTTCTTCCTTCTCAAGCAGGGCAACAAAGCCCGTAGTTTCAATAATTCCTGTAAACATAATAGAATGAATATTTCCCTGTACCAGGGTAGTTTAAATTAATATTTAAGCAGATAGGGTCCGACTGCTGCCTCCCAGATCGTATAGCCTTTCAGGTTCATATGCAGCATGTCAGACTGAAACAGTTCAGGTCTTGGCTTGCCGTCTTTGGTTAACATCAGCGAGAATACATCGACAAATACTGCATTCTTCTGTGTCTTTATAAATTCGCGGATACGCAGATTACCTTCAATAGCTTTTCTGATCACGCCTACTCTGCTTGGACTGGGCTTCATGGAAATATAAACAACAGGAACATCCGGAAGTTTAGCCCTGATCTTGCTGAAAAGCTGTTTTGTTCTGTTCAACACTGTATCTGGCGTCACAGACGCATCAGGCAAATCATTTTCACCTGCGTAAAGTACGATCTGTCGGGGCTCATAGGTAAAAACAAGCTCATTCAGGTAATAGATGATGTCGTTAACAACTGCCCCCCCTATTCCACGGTTCATTACATTATAAGAACCAAAAGCGATCTGAAGATCGTCCCATTTGCGGATAGATGAACTCCCTGTAAAGACAATCGGATGCACAGGGGTTCTGATCTGCTGGTCATAGGCTTTAAAGGTCTGCACTTCATTCCAGAAGGCATGCTTTTCCTGGGCAGAAGTAAAGTTGAACGAATAACAGATAAAGCTGAAAAGTAAAAGATATTTATTCATAGGTTCAGGATTTACGGTTTGATTTCCAGGCAGAAGAATGAGCACCCTGCTGCAGGGCCGCCCCTGGTTTGATGGCACCCTCAAGCAAACCGGTGCCCAGAAGGGCGGCAATAAAAGCTTCCTCTTCAAGACCAGGATCCTGTTCAGCCTTGAAATAACGGCTTACAAAATGAGTATCAAACTTTCCGCTGCGGAAAGCTTCATGTTCCATGGTAAATAAACCAAAACCAAGGGTGGTTTCAATGCCGGTGACCTGAAATTCTTTAATGGCCATGATCATACGTTCTATAGCTTCTGCGCGGCTGCCTGCATACACAATCAACTTTGAAAGCATCGGATCATAGTAAATGGGAACCTCCATTCCCTCTTCGATGCCGTTATCAACCCTTACACCCGGCCCTGAAGGCAGTCGGTAGGTTTGCAATGTGCCTGTATCGGGCATGAAATTATTCCAGGGGTCTTCTGCACAGACCCTGAGTTCAATGGCATGACCGGTGATTGTCAGGTCTTGCTGTCTGAAAGAAAGCTGCTCACCCCTGGCAACCCGGATCTGCTCTTTTACCAGGTCAATACCAGTGATCAGCTCGGTGACCGGGTGCTCTACCTGGAGCCTGGTATTCATTTCCAGAAAATAAAAGTTCAGTTGTTCATCCATAATGAACTCCACGGTTCCGGCACCTGTATACTTACAGGAGGCGACAAGTCTCAGGGCATTTTCGCCCATTAAGCGGCGTGTTTCAGCATTCAGTACACAGGAAGGAGCCTCTTCGATCAGTTTCTGGTGCCGGCGCTGAACTGAACATTCCCGTTCAAACAGGTAGCAGGCATTCCCATGCTGGTCGGCCATGACCTGAATTTCAATATGCCGGGGTGATTCGATATACCGCTCAAGAAACACTGCCCCATCACCAAATGCTGCAGTGGCTTCACTGATGGCCAGATGAAGCTGTTCCTGCATATCTGAGATCCTCTCCACCAGCCGCATTCCCTTTCCACCTCCGCCGGCAGATGCCTTGATCAATAAAGGAAAGCCTATAGATGTTGCTTTTTCCAGGGCTTCTTCAGCCGTAGTCACCGCATATTCTGTACCCGGAACAAGGGGAATACCCAGCTCACGGGCAATTTTCTTAGCCCCGAGCTTGCTTCCCATCATCTCCATGGCCTCAGGCCCTGGCCCTATAAATATGAGTCCGCTTTGGGTAACCCTGCGGGAGAAAGCTGCATTTTCAGAAAGAAAACCATAGCCTGGATGAATGGCATCTGCACCCGCTTTTAAACTTGTGCTGATGATGGTCTCTATATTCAGGTAAGAATCTCTGGAAGCCGCAGGGCCGATACACCAGGCCTCATCTGCCATGCGTACATGCAGGGCGTTGCGGTCGGCTTCTGAAAAAACGGCTACACTGAGAATACCCATCTCGCGGGCAGCGCGTATGATACGAACGGCAATTTCGCCGCGGTTGGCAATCAGGATTTTCTTCATATAGAAAGGCAATTTAATCTTTTAGATGGCAGGCGCTCATTATTTTCTACTTTTGGACATTGCCACATTATGGAATCAAAAAAAACAATTATAGCTATTGACGGGTATTCTAGCTGCGGAAAAAGTACCCTTGCCCAGGCCCTGTCACATAAACTTCATTTTATCTATGTCGATTCAGGTGCGATGTACAGAGCCATCACCCTGTACTTTCAGCGGACAGGAATCCAGATCGATGACCATGCACATGTGATAGAGGCCCTCGACCATGATATACATATCAGTTTTGAAAAGGGAAATGACCGGCTTATCACCCTGCTCAACCAGGAAGATGTTTCGGATGAGATCCGCAAGATGCCCGTTTCTGAGAGAGTAAGTGCAGTTAGTGCCATTCCTGAAGTAAGGCATAAAATGGTACGCCTGCAGCAGCGCCTTGGGCGCAGCAAGAATATTGTCATGGATGGCCGTGATATAGGCACCACAGTATTTCCGATGGCAGACCTCAAACTTTTCATGACTGCAGATCCGCTGATCAGGGCTACACGCAGGTTTAAAGAGCTGGAAGCAGCCGGAGGCCTTATCAGCCTGGAAGAGATCATGAATAATCTCAGCCAGCGTGACCTGCAGGATACCACCCGGTCTGAAAGCCCTTTACGCAAGGCAGACGATGCGCTGATTCTGGATAACTCTTTTATTAACGAGGAAGAACAACTGAATTTTGTGCTGGCAGAGCTCAAAAAAAGAAATCTGATCCAAATCTAACGCATTGATACTTCGGCACATTAAAATAGAGATGATGTTTTTTTTTCAATAATAAATATTCCTATCTTTGCAATCTCGCTTATGCGGGGAAAAGGAGACCAAAAAATTAATGACTGAAACAAACAACGAAGAAAACCAAAAAGAAATCCAGGTGACCCCACTGCATGCAAATGAACCTGCAGCGACCACCGGTGCAGATGTATCTGCAGAAGCAACTGCTCCGGCAGAAGTAACTGCAGTTCCCGCCACAGAGGCATCTGCAGTACCAGTTACAGAAGAACCCGCAACAGCTGCTCCGGCAGAAGAAGTTGCTGCACCAGCTCCCGTAGCTGAAGCACCTGTAACCGAAGCACCTGCAGTTCATGTGCCAGCCCCTAAAGCTGAGCGTCATGTAGCAGCAGATGAACCAGAGTTAGCTCCGCTTTCTATCGAAGACATTAAATCAGCCAGTCTGATCCATGTTCTTCCAGGTGATTTCGACTGGGATGCAGATGATAAAGCTTTTGGAAATTACAGTGATGCTGAACGTAAAAGACTGGAAAGCCAGTATGAGCTGACGCTTAACTCAATTACCAAAAATGAGATCATCAGCGGTATTGTTGTACTTATCAACAACAAGGATGTTGTCTTAAACATTGGTTACAAATCTGACGGACTTGTACCTCTTTCTGAATTCAGAGATAATCCTGATCTTAAAGTTGGTGACTCGGTTGACGTATTTGTTGAAGACCAGGAAGATAAGAACGGCCAGCTTGTACTTTCAAGAAAACGTGCAAAGACTCAGAAATCATGGGATGATATCAATAAGGCCCTGGAAATGGATCTTATCATCGAAGGTTTTGTAAAGAGCCGTACCAAGGGAGGTCTTATTGTAGATCTTTCAGGTGTTGAGGCCTTCTTACCAGGATCACAGATCGATATCAAACCTATCCGTGATTATGATATATATGTAGGAAAAACTATGGAATTCAAGGTTGTCAAGATCAACCATGAATTTAAGAACGTAGTCGTATCTCACAAAGTTCTTATCGAGGACGATCTTGAGAACCAGAAAATTGACATTATCTCGAAACTTGAGAAAGGTCAGGTTCTGGAAGGAACTGTTAAGAACATCACAGCCTTTGGTGTATTTATTGACCTTGGCGGCGTAGATGGTCTGTTACACATTACTGATATTTCCTGGGGCCGCATAGAGCATCCTGAAGAAGTATTGAAGCTTGATCAGAAAGTAAACGTTGTTGTGCTTGACTTTGATGATGACAAGAAGCGTATTGCTTTAGGTCTGAAACAACTTACTCCACACCCATGGGAATCTCTTGATACGAATATCCAGATCGGATCCCGTGTTAAGGGCCGCGTAGTAACTGTTGCAGATTACGGCGCTTTCCTTGAGATCATTCCAGGTGTTGAAGGTCTTATCCATGTGTCAGAAATGTCATGGTCACAGCATTTACGTTCACCACAGGAATTCCTCAAGGTAAGTGATGAGGTGGAAGCACAGATCCTTACCCTTGACCGTGACGAACGCAAGATGTCATTAGGTATCAAACAACTCACCCCGGATCCATGGGTTGACATTGTTCAGAAATACCCAGTTGGCAGCAAGCACCATGCAGTTGTTAAGAATATGACCAATTTTGGTGTATTCGTAGAAATTGAAGAAGGTGTTGATGGCCTGATCCATATCTCTGACCTTTCATGGTCCAAGAAGATCAACCATCCACATGAATTTACCAAGGTTGGTGAGAAACTTGATGTAGTTGTTCTTGAGGTTGACGCAGATAACCGTCGTTTAAGCCTTGGACATAAACAACTTGAAGAAAATCCATGGGATACATTTGAAACCATCTTCTTATTGGATTCAATACACCAGGGAACCATTATCAAGGTTACCGATAAAGGTGCAGTTGTTGCCCTTCCATATGGTGTTGAAGGATTCGCTCCTAGCAAGCACCTTGTTAAGGAAGATGGCAAGATTGCCGGTATGGATGAAACCCTTGAATTCAGGATCATCGAATTCAATAAGGATCAGAAACGTATTGTGATCTCACATTCGAAGATCTGGGAAGAAGTCAAAGCTGAAGAAAGAGCCGTTGAATCTGACAAACGTAAGAAAGAAGTAAAAGCTACGCATACAGCTGTGAAGAAAGTGAAAGAATCGGTTGAAAAAACCACTCTTGGCGATCTGAACGTTCTTTCTGCACTGAAGACAGAACTGGAAAACTCTGAAGCCAAAGCTTTCAAAGCCAAAGCAAAAGAAACTCCTGACAGCGAATAATCAGGTTTTACAAGTAGAAGAATCCCGGCCGCGAAAGTAGCCGGGATTTTTTTTGTTTAACTTTTTATTTGTAAAGGTCGAACCTTTAAGCATATTTTAAAAAGCAGCCTGTCTTTGATCAGCTTGCATTTAACAAAACCAGGCAGTATTCTGAATTAATTCGCAGCTGTTATTCTTAACAAGGCAGCACCATGTACAGGAATCGGCTGTGCATAGCCCCTGTTGAAGATTCCAAGGTCTTTATGATTCCAGAGATCCCTGACCCTGAAGCGGCCTTTCAGACCGAGCCTGGCAAACAGAAGATCTACTGACTGGACCCGGCCGGCCAGATTGAACAGGGCCACATACATATCTTTACTATGCTGCACATGCGAGGCCCAGACCAGCTTCTGATCATGATCTGAAACCTGGAAAGGATCTTTACCCTGCTGATTTACTTCAATGACCTCTTTATTGGTAAAAAGAGACTCTTCAAAGGCATGGTTTTCCGGCAAATTGCCTCCAATCATTAATGGCGACCGGTAAACAGACCAGAAAGTCATATGAGTAAGGAGCTCATCATTCGTTAAACGGCTATACCGCTCCGGGCCTACCGGGCCGCGTTTTGATAGTTTCCCGATCTGAAGCATATCACAGTCGGGCCAGTGACCTTCAGACCCTTTTCCCTGCCATGCATATCCCAGCTTAAGCATATTCAGTACCATGGACCAGTTATCCCAGAAATCATCAGCCAGGCGCCACATGGTGCCAAACCTGTTCACATGTGCAGCGCTGTTAAGCGGGGTTGCCCCGGGTGAAAGACTGAATACCATAGGCCTGCCCGACTGGTCGATAGCTTTCTTATATCCTTCTACTTCCATGTCGCTGTAAGGGCGGGCCAGGTCATCTACTTTTATAAAATCAACCTGCCAGCTGGCATACAGGTCAAGCAATGAATTCAGATATTCCTGAGCACCCTTTTTTGACATATCAAGGCCGTACATATGGTTGGACCAGGGGCATACTGAACTGGTATCGGCTATCATATCGGCCGTAATGCCAGGAGCTCCAAGCACAGGTGTCCGTGCAAAAACAGCCTGCCTTGGAATTCCCCTCATCAGATGAATTCCAAACTTAAGACCTGCCGCATGGATATAGTCAGCTATGGGCCTGAAGCTTTCCCCGGCACGGGCTGAAGGAAATTTATGCATATCAGGAAGCAGTCTGCCCCATTTATCCATGGCAAGCCAGGGAATATAGGAGCCGTCTTCAAGCCGCGTCTGCATGATATTCCCAAGATGGCTAAGGGGAGGATTTGGGTATGACCAGAGGAAATCAATGACAATATATTCCCAGCCAAACGATTTCAGTTTAGCGGCCATATAATCAGTGTTTGCTTTAACCTCGTCTTCATGTACGGCTGAGCCAAAACAATTGTAGCTGTTCCAACCCATGGGTGGAGATGGAATGGAAGTGATGGTCTGGCCGAATCCCTGATTCAGGCAAAGCCATAGAAACAAAAAAAGATAGATGAATTTCATAAGAGCACTAAAACCTGTCTGGACAGGAATATAGGGAAAAACATTCTCTTATGCCAGTAAAGCGGCCTGCAAATGCGCCTTTACTCAGCCCTGCCCCGGGGTATTGACGTGCTGGTTTATAGAAGGGTTAAACTTAATTTATGGCAATACTGGAGTAAAGAGCTGAATATAAACGGTCCAGCTCCACTTCTTTTTCATTCAGGCCGCAATAGGTCATCTCTTCAATTGTTCCTTCCTTTACAAAATTTGTTTTCAGCCATACATAAAAACTATTGGTCTCTTCGGCCTGGTAATTAATAATATGAAGTCCGGTGACTGCAGATTTTAAAGAAATAATAAATAGATCGAGCTGATCTACATAAACAAATTGCAGAATCTCGGCGGGCAGATAATTAAAAAAGGCTTTCATAAGCGCATAATTTGTATTAGTAAACGTATTATTTTGTAAATGATTACCTCAAAAAGACTCAAACGCTGTAAGAATTTCCATATTGCTGTAGATATTCAGGCAACCACTCATATCGGCATTTGTTATCGTTTCCCATGTAGCAAAGTCATGACATTCTTTTCGGGAATTTTTGCTTCCTGAAATTATTGCTCCGCGACGAATACATGCTCAGATTTGCATCCCATGACTCCTGCATGTATATTTGGCAGGCTTCCTATGCAGAACATCATATTACTCGAAAAGCGAAAATTCCAGCTTACTTTAAACCGCTTATGCTATCAGCTTATTGAAAATCATGATGATTTTCAGGATGCTGTGATCATAGGCCTGCAACCCAGAGGTCTGTACCTCTCCCAGCGTCTGGTTGATGAATTGTCTGTTATTCTGCCCGGAACACAGATCCAGCATGGAATTCTTGACAATACCTTTTTCAGAGATGATTTTCGCCGGAATGAGACTCTGGTTCCCAGCAGTACGAAAATAGATTTCATTATAGAGAAGAAAAAGGTGATCCTGGTAGATGACGTACTCTTTACCGGGCGTACTGTTCGGGCGGGTATGGATGCGATGCTTGCTTTTGGCAGGCCTGCAAAAGTGGAACTGCTGGTGCTTGTGGACAGGCGTTTTTCCAGGCAACTACCTATTGAACCCGATTATATAGGCATACAGGTCGACTCCAGAGCCTCTCAGAAGGTAAAGGTAAACTGGAATGAAAGCGAAGGCGAAGATTCTATAATTTTGATAACAGAGCATAATGAGTGAACTGAGTGTAAATCATTTGCTGGGAATTAAAGGCTTGCAAAAAAGTGATATCGAACTGATTTTCACTACTGCAGACCAATTCAAGCAGGTAATTAACAGGCCTATAAAAAAGGTGCCCTCCCTGCGCGATATTACCATCGCCAATATATTTTTTGAAAACTCTACCCGTACAAGGCTTTCTTTTGAACTTGCCCAGAAACGGTTATCTGCTGATACTATAAATTTTGCAGCTTCATCGTCCTCTGTGACCAAGGGTGAAACTTTAATAGACACAGTAAATAATATACTGGCCATGAAGGTTGATATGGTGGTCATGCGCCATCCCTATGCAGGGGCTGCACAATTTCTGGCCAGGAATGTAAAGGCCCAGATAGTGAATGCAGGTGATGGAGCTCATGAGCACCCAACCCAGGCATTGCTCGATGCATTTTCGATCCGTGAAAAACTCGGCGATACAGAAGGCAAGAAGGTACTGATAGTGGGTGATATTCTTCATTCAAGAGTAGCCCTTTCCAATATCTTCTGTCTGCAGAAACTAGGTGCCCGGATCATGGTCTGTGGCCCTGCAACCCTGATACCACGGTTCATCAGGGAGCTGGGTGTAGAAGTAGAGCATGACTTGCATAAAGCACTTTCATGGTGCGATGTAGCCATCATGCTGCGCATCCAGCTCGAGCGGCAGGAGCTTAAATACTTCCCCAGTCTGCGGGAATATACAATGATGTATGGCCTGACAAAGTCTATCCTTGATTCCCTTGACAAGCGCATTACCATCATGCATCCCGGACCGATTAACAGGGGTGTTGAAATAAGCTCTGATGTTGCAGATTCTGAACAGTCGATCATTTTGGATCAGGTAGAAAACGGAGTAGCTGTTCGAATGGCCGTGCTCTATCTGCTCGCTCAGAAAAGGTAGCCTGAAAGCCGAAACCTGCACATAACCTTGAGGAATAAATAATTCCTAAAGGTTAATTCATTGACAGCGTGTACAGGTTTTTTACTTATCAACGTTTGTTAATAAAAACAGAGGAATCATTTCCACACATCGGATAAATTTACATTGCATTCTGCTTTATACGCCTGACTATTTATGGTTTTCATTCAAAAAAAGAAATTTACGCAGGGCCGGGAATTGGTGTTTTCAATTCTCTGTCTGGTCTTGGGACAATTTCCCAACGTACTTCATGCGCAGCAAACAGCATATTTCAGCCACGATCTTGTCTACAGGAAGGCATTGGAGCTTTACGATCACCAGAGCTATGCAGGTGCATCGAAGCTTTTTGAGCAGGTATATCTTCACAGCACAAAAACCCAGGCTCAGAAAAGCACCCTTGAAGAAGATGGTCTTCAGGGAGTAAATGCCAGGTTCTATAAAGCTTTATGTGAAATGAAGTTGGGAAACAGGGTATCGGAAGATGAAATGACCGGTCTGATAAATACCTACCCTTATGCCCCGATGTCTCATACGGTAGCCCTGGAGATTGGATTCTACCATTTTCAGCAGGGTGACTATGCAGGAGCCATCAGCCGCCTGAAAGATATCTCAGAAAGCTCCCTGATCAGGGAAGAGCAGGATGAGCTGAATTTCAAGTATGGCTTTTCTCTATTCAAACTAAAGCAAACAACAGATGCCAGTACCCATTTCAGCCGGGTTGATGACCATAAGAACACATATCAGGACGATGCGATCTATTACCGGGCGCATATCGACTATGAGAACAAGGAGTACAATGTTGCTCTTGCCGAACTGAAGAAACTTCCGGCAGGCTCAAAATACCTTGCTATCTATCCCGTCTATGTAAGCCAGATCTATTTATTAAGGGGAGATATTGATTCTGCTATTCTACTAACTAAACCTTTAACTGAACAGGCCACAAGTCCTTATTTGCCTCTTTTGAGTAAAACCCTTGGTTCTGCTTATTTTTTTAAAGAAAAATATGCAGAAGCAGCAAAAGCATTTAATGTTTTTAAAGAAAGCAACTTTGCCAACCAGGAAACTCACCAGGATAATTACCAGATCGGGTATAGTTATTATGAGAATGGCGAATATGAAAAGGCTATCAAAGAACTTTCACAACTTTATGACCAGCATGATGTATATGCCCAGAGTGGGCTTTATGCCCTGGGTCAATGCTTTCTGAAAACAGGGCAGAATCCAAATGCCAGGAGCGCCTTTCAGCTGGCATCCCAGCTGAACGGAGATGTGAAAATCACAGAAAATGCACTGGTCTACTATATAAAACTTTCTTATGAAGCCGGCCTTGACCAGGACGCCCTGAGTGCTGCCGCAGCATTTGTAAAGAATTACCCCCGTTCATCCGCTATCACAGAAGTTAAAACCCTGCAGGCTAACGTGCTGATGCATGCCCATAATTATGAGGAAGCTTATGAGACCTTAAAAAGTATTCCCGACAGAAATAATCAGGCAGAAACAGCCTTTCAGAAGGTCAGCTATTTCTATGGGATAGAAAATTTTAACAATACGAACTATCCGCAGGCAAAACAGCTTTTTGATGAATCCCTGCAGCATGATGTACTTGGAAACTTTGTTTTACTAGCCAGATACTGGAAAGCAGAAGCCTGTTTCAACCTGAAGCAGTATGATGAAAGTATTCAGGGGTATCAGAATTTTCTTTCTACTCCAGGTGCCCTGTCGAGCGCAGATTATAAAGATTCATTTTACGGCTCTGGATACGCCTACTTTAAAAAAGAGGATTATACCCGTGCACTCTCAGGTTTTGAAAAATACGTACAGCTGATGCCTAAAGATGAAGTGATGAAGGATGATGCCAGAATGCGGATGGCCGACTGTTATTTTATGCTGAAGTCATACGTGAAGGCCAAAGAACAGTATACCACCATTTCTACAGCAAAAGGCGCGGGTGCTGATTATGCCATGTTCCAGTCAGCAATGATCCAGGGCCTTCAGAAGAATACTTCAGCAAAACTGGCCATGCTCACAAACCTTTTGCATACCTACCCGAATTCGGCCTATGGAGCCGATGCGGGGTATGAAATAGCCTATGCACATTTTGTAGGCGGCAATCTGAAACTGAGCCAGGATGAATTTACTGCCCTTATCAGCCGCTACCCCCAAAGTAGCTATGTGCCCAGGTCGTTGATGAATATTGGCCTGATCTATTACAATTCAAACGATGACAAGAATGCGTTGCAATATTACCAGCAGGTAGTAAAGAACTATCCCGGAAGCCCTGAATCAAAGAACTCTCTGGCTGCGATCCGCAATATCTTTGTTGACCAGGGAAACCCTGATAGATTTGTAGCCTATGCCAATTCTACAGGCATGCCTGTTTCACAGACCGGTGAAGACTCGATCAGCTATCAGGCAGCAAGCACAAGGTTTGCCAATGGGGATAACAGTGGAAGCCTGACCTCATTCGATGCCTACCTGCAGAAATTCCCTTCAGGATATTTTGCTTCTGAAGCGCATTTCTACCGCTCACAGGCGCTGCAGAACCTCAAAAAACCAGAAGAAGCATTGCCTGATTATGAATTTCTGATCAATAAGAGTACGAATTCAACATTCACCGAAAATGCCCTTGTAAATGCCGCAGGGATCTACCTGGTGCAGCAAAAATGGGATACTGCCCTGCCCTATTATAAGCGCCTTGAGCAATATGCCCAGGACCGCGAAAACTATTCCCTGGCTACCTCTGGACTTGCAACCTGTTATTTTCAGATGAACCAGCCAGATTCATGCCTATTTTATACAGCAAAGGTAATAGGCTCCACCAAGTCCACGGTGCAGCAGACAAGCCATGCCAATCTGCTTGCCGGTAAATCATTCCTGATTAAAGCCGACACCACTCAATCATTAAAACCCCTGGGTCTTACCGCTAAAGGCCGCAATATAGACGCGGCTGAAGCAAGGTACCTGCTGGCATTCATCCAGTTTAAAGTAAAGAACTTTAAAGCTTCTATGAAGACCCTGTTTGAACTGGTCAAACAACTGCCAGGCTATGATTACTGGGTAGCAAAATCATTTGTACTACTGGCTGATAATTATACAGCCACTGGTGATATTTTCCAGGCCCGCAGTACGCTTATCAGCATTATAAGGAACTATAAACCCGATGATGAGGTGAAAAACTCTGCCAATCTTAAACTTTCACAGCTTCAACGAATCAAGAAATAATTATGCGTTTCCAGCCCGACTTTACTTTACGGTATTTCCTTCTTGTCCCTGTCATAGGATTTCTTAGCCTGAGTGCATCTGCCCAGCAAAAAAAACCAATTTCTGAAGAAGTAGATGTGATCAGGCAGTATAAGCCTGTACTGGGTGATGCTGTCAAGATAAAAAAGAGCCCTTCCTATTTTGATGAAGCTACCCAGGCAGCTCCTCTTAAATATACCTTTAAAAACCTGCGTCTTCTAAAAGACACCGCCAGGTTAATGATCGCTGCCGACAGCCTGCGCAAAACGGATTCATTAAATACGCCTTTCCTTTACCTGAAAGCAGGTGGAGGAAACTTAAGCACAGCCCTTGGTGAGATTTACCTGAACAGCAAACCACAGAAGAACGGAAATTATGGTGCCTGGTTCAAACACCTGAGCCAGCAGGGAAAGCTGGCTAACCAGCAGTTCCTGCATGAACAGGTCAATATTTTCGGCAAGAAGATCATGGATCATAATTTTATTTCAGGCAACCTTTCAGGTGAAGACAGAAAAGTTTATTTCTATGGATATGACCATAAGGCTGTCAGTTATTCAAAAGCCGCGTCTAAACAAAGCCTGCAGAATATTGATGCCACGGTAGAATTTGGCAGTAATGCCGATACTTCATCTTCGTTCTATTATGGCCTGAAAGCCCATGGATTAAATTTCAAGGATACTTATTCCAATAAAGAGAATACCTATGAAGGGAGTGGTTTTATAGGGTATAAGATTGGCCAGTTCTCCTTTAACCTGAGCTCTGCCCTGAGTTCTAATAAAGCAAGCCTTGAATCAGGATCTGTCTTCAATACCTCGATGTTCCGCATAGAGCCTTATATCACCCTTGAAAACAAGATCTTCAAGATCAAGGCAGGCCTGAATGTGGTCAATGACTTCGGTCAGGAAAAGAAAGTACAGATCTTCCCCGATGCCAGTATTGACTTTCTTCTGAGCTATGGGTTTAATGTATATGGTGGAATCAAGGGTGATGTAGTTCAGAATACTTATAACGGGCTCACCAGATCGAATCCCTGGATGCGGGGTATTCAATTCGCAATACCTGCTGTTTTGACAGCGGGTCAGGCTCCCCTCAACACTGCCCCCCTGAACCTGCTCAATACAAAACAGAAGATCGACTTTTTCGGGGGTATTAAAGGTGCTTTCAGCCCTGAATTCAATTACCGGGCACAGGTAGAGACTGGTGTCTATGATAATTATTCTTTCTTCATCAATAATCCCCTTGATACCCGGTATTTCAGCCTTGCCTATGATGGAAAAGGAACAACAAAGGAAGAATTTTATGCCGAAATAAATTACCTGGCAGGAAGCAAGTTCAGACTGAACGCAAACCTTGACTACCTGACCTTCAAGCTGAAGAACCTGAGCCAGCCATGGCATACACCCAAGCTAAAGACCGGTCTTTTAATTTCCTATAACCCCTCATCACAATGGCTGATCACCGGTTCGGCTTATTATACCGGCACTCAGAAGGCTGTAGCCAACGGAAGCAATGGCAATGTGAAGAAACTGCCTGCCTTTACCGACCTGAACCTGGGCGTTGAATACAGGATCAATAAAAAAGTATCTCTTTTCCTGAATGGAAATAATCTGCTGAATAAACAATATCAGAACTACCTGAACTACCCTGTTTTGGGCTTCAATGTGTTCGGCGGAATTACTCTTAATTTCTAAAACAGGGAAAATTCCAACCAGTACAGGCCTTCTTATTTAAGAAGCAAGCCGGTGAGAAGAGTTAATTATCAATATATTTACAGAAACGGAGATAAACCCGGATTCTTAATTTGGGTATGGACTTATGGATGTAGCATCTTATATCAGAGAATATTTATTTAAACAGGATTTCCTGGATATTCCTGGTCTGGGAACATTTTTCCTGACTAAAGAGCCCTTTCGGATTGATGAAGAAAATCTTATCATCAAACCTGGGGCAAAAACGCTGATCTTCAGGGAAAATGCAGGCATCAGCAATGATACTTTCAGTTATTTCCTGGCCAGAAGGGCTGGTATTTCTGTGGATGAAGCAAGACAGGGAGT
>JAYWCR010000139.1:0-7498 GCA_043780395.1 Sphingobacteriales bacterium | reverse complement strand
TACGTCTGCAGGTTGAAAAGCAGCATTCTTTACCTGTCCGCCTATGGTTTTATAGGAACCTGTAGAAGCAAAAGCAGCCGAGGCAGCTCCCCATTCAGCTGAGGGAACCTGGTTATACAGTACAAGTTCATTATTCATCTGGGCATATTCTGCAGAACTGGCCATTTTAGGAATGACCGTCGCCTGTGAATAGCCCTGATTATAATCATAGCTAAGCTGGGTCTTCCCTGATTTTCCATGCTTGGTGGTGATTAGAATTACACCATTGGCAGCACGGGAACCGTAAATAGCAGCAGAGGCATCTTTCAGTACCGATACATTTTCGATATCTGACGCGTTTAACCGCTGAAGACCTCCTGATCTGTCAGGAACCCCATCGATGACGATAAGGGCATCATTATTTCCAAGACTGTTAATACCCCTGATATGAATAGCAGAACCATCATTACCAGGCTCACCACTGGCATTTACTGCAGTGACTCCGGGCAGCCGGCCTGCCAGTGTATTGGATAAATTAACGGATGGCGATTTTTCCAACTCTGTACCTCTTACCGTAGCGACCGAGCCGGTCACTGTGATCTTCTTCTGGGCACCGTACCCAACGACAACCACCTCATTCAATCCCCGCAGAGAAGACTGCAGACTGATATTCAGGGTTGACTGGCCCTTTACCTGGATCTCCTGGGTCGTATACCCTATATAGGTTACAACCAGTGTAGCATTATCAGCAGCATTCAGGCTATAATTACCCTGGGCATCCGACACTGTTCCATTGTCTGAATTCTTCACCTTAATGGATACACCGACAAGGGTTTCGCCGGTAGACTGGTCCCTGATCTTTCCTGAGATGCGGATCAGTGCATTTGAACTTCTGGTTGATAATACAATCCGGGCATTGCCTGGACCTGTTACACCTGCATAAGAGTTGCCGAGTACCAGCCCTGAAATCAGGAGCTGGCCCATGGCGATTTTTAGGATCTTAAACAAGTTTACACTTTGATGTAAATTTTGCCTCATGGTAGATTTTTTTTGTTTGTTTAACCAAGATGAGGGTAATAAGGCTGGCTGAGTGAGGGGTAAATCGGGCCAACTTAAGGGGATAACCGGTAAAATGATGTGTTATGAGAACCTTTGGTAACATTTTTATGTTTAAACAACTTGAGGATTTTTAACGGCTTTAAGCCTAGACGCATTTCTGGTCATGGTCGCATGAAAAGGGGCCCTGAACTTCTTTATATATTCAGAAGGGTTAATGCCAAAAAGCTTGCTGAACTGTTCCCTGAAATATTTAAGATCGTTTATTCCCACTGCATAAGAGGCCTCAGAGACTGTGCAATCCGTGTCCAGAAACAAGGATGCTGCCTTTCTTAACCTGATGGACCTGATAAATCCATTCAATGACTGGCCTGAAACAGACCTGACCTTTTTATAAAGTGTGGAATGGCTCATACCCATTTCATCAGTAAGGATCTTTATGGCAAAATCAGGATCAGCCATATGGGCCTCTACGATTCTGATACAGCCTTTTATAAAGGCCTGATAGTCTGCCGGAATTCTCCGCTGATTCGGACGCAGCGTAATTTCATTATGAAAGTATGCCTGGAGGTTATTCTTTGTTTTAAGAATACTTGTCACCCGGGCCAGAAGCAGCTCTTTTTCAAAAGGCTTGGTGATATAATCATCTGCACCGCCCTCTATACCTCTTAATTTATTTTCTGAAGATGCCCCTGCTGTAAGCAGAATAATCGGAATATGATTCAGAAAAGGATCTGTTTTCATCTGACAGCAGAGTTCAATTCCGCTCATCCCAGGCATCAGCACATCTGCAATAACCATATCTGGCAAATTTTCACGGACCAGTTTCAAAGCTGCCAGTGCATCTGCTGCTTCATAGACCAGAAATTCTTCAGAGAAGATCTTTCTCAGGTATGCCCTGATCTCTTCATGATCATCAACGATCAGGATTGATTTTGAAAACGGATCGGGCAGACCCCTGTCCGTACTTTTATCAGGCTTTAAATCATTTAGTTTAGCAGGCAGGTCTTCCAGGCCCTCTGTCAACTCGGCCACATGGGCAGAAGTGCAGGAAACCGCCTGCAACAATACATCTTCCGAAAAATGATCCCGCCCTTTGAGCAGCCTGATCTTAAATACAGAACCGGTCCCCATCTTGCTATGGTAGCGAATGGAACCTTTATGATCCTCAATGAATTTTTTTACCAGGTACAGCCCTATTCCAAAGCCTTTTACCGGTGAAAGGAAGCTCTCTGACTTATAGAACCTGTTAAATATGTTATTTCCGGCATGCTTGGGAATCCCACAACCTGAATCTCTGATCTTTATCAGCACATGATGAGCGGTCTGCGTAATGGAAAGGGTCACAGAACCTTCACTGCCGGTAAATTTAATGGCATTGGAAAGCAGGTTAAACAATGCTATTTCGAGCTTTTCCCTGTCAGCAAAGAGTTCGATCTTTTCAGCCTGGAAACTGCACTTGTAATAAATATTTTTATTGCAGGCCTGGGTATTAAAACAGATAAAAACCGCCCTGCACAGGCTTACAATGTCAAGGCTTGCAATTTTTAGTGGATCAGGATCAGAATCAGCTTTGCTGAAGATCAAAAACCGGTCTGCAAGACCAAGCAGGCGCCTGGCATTATGTTGTACAATCGTCAGGTTTTCTTTGTCATGCTCCGAACAAGTCTGCAGAAGCTCCGTGACAGGGCTGATAATCAGTGTTAAAGGCGTTCTGAATTCATGAGATACGGTTGTCAGAAATAACAACGTCTTTGCCTCAAGCAATTTTTCGTTTTCAAGGGTATGCTGGCGGCTCTTGTTTTTCTGCAAATGGCAGAACTCCCAGGTCCGGTAAACAACAATGGAACAGACCAGATTTGCAAGTGAAAAAGAAATAGCAGCCAGTGTCCACCACCAGGTATCAGAACTGGAGGTCAAACCGGCGAGCATGATCAGCGGACTCTTCACTGCGCGCTTATAATGGGTTTGTAATCTTTTTTTTCTCAGAGAACCAGATCTTCATTTCTCCGGGCTCCCTGTTTGCCCAGGCAAAATATGGGATGGCGATCAGCTGAACGAATTTCCCAGCCTTCGGATCGGTTGTCTGGTGCAGAACCCTGCCACTGATCTCCATAACCCCATTTAATAGGACGGGATTGAATCTAACCTGAAAAGCAGCTTTTTCCGGAATGGAAAGCTCTCCAAGATTGAAATTATTGTCAATCCCCTCGGCACAATAGATCAGCGGGCCGCGCTGAAGCGCAACTTTTCCACTGTCTTCTTTCAGGGCAGCTACTGCTGTCACCTTTCTTACCGGCATAGGAAGGTTAAAAAGGATCTGGTCTCCGTTTACCCAGCGTTTATGGAGCAGGGCATATCCATTTTCAATCTTAAAATGAACCGGAATCCCATTTACAAGCAACTGGTTTACCGCAGAATCTGATTCTTTAAAAGAATAAAGATTATCGGGAATTTCCTCATTGCGGCTCCAGCCCGGAATTCTGATCCTGAGCGTAAATTCAGCAGGTATAGCCGTCTGGATGCTGAATTTCAAATCACCCTTCCAGGGATAATCATTTTTCTGCACAATGCGGATATTCTTATCATGGATACGGATCGTGGCAGAGCTGGCAATAAATAAATTCACATAAAGATTCCCATCCCTGACAGCATAGATATATCCGGGCAACGAGGGTAGAAAACGTACCATATTGGTAGGGCAGCAAGAACATTCAAACCAGCCCGACCGGCTCTTTTCCACCCCTGCAGGGTTCGGCCCGGCATTTACCTCCATGGCATTGGTATAAAAGAAAGTTTTGCCATCCAGGCCCAGCCCCGAGATCAGTCCATTGTACAGAACTTTCTCCAGCAGGTCAATATATTTTGAGTCGCCATGCAACAAAAACATCCGCTGATTCCAGTAAACATTTCCAATGGCGGCGCAGGTTTCATTATAGGCAGTCGCATTGGGCAGTTCATAGTTCCCGCCAAACCGCTCTCCATCAGGAACAGCCCCTATGCCTCCCTGCACATACATCTTTTTAGAGACCATATTTTCCCAGATAGAGTCAATGGCCTGTATATAGTGCTTATCGCCTGTAAGGGCTGCAATATCTGCCATGCCTGAATAAAGGTACATGGCTCTTACTGCATGACCCTCAGCTTCATTCTGAGAGATTACGGGCTTGTCATCCTGCCAGTATTTTCCATTCTTCCATTCATCAGGGCTGTTTGTATCATAGCCTCTTCTTCCCCGTTCATCCACAAAAAAACGGGCCAGATCGAGGTATTTTTTATTGGAAGTGATCCTGTAAAGACGTACCAGCCCCATTTCCACAATCTCATGACCAGGAGCTACATGGCGCTTGCCCGGGCCGAAGGTCTTCACCAGAAGATCTGCATTTTTAAGGGCAAGATGAAGGAAATTCACTTTCCCCGTTGCCAGGTAATGGGCAGCCGCAGCTTCAAAAAGGTGGCCTGAATTATAGAGCTCGTGGCTTAGTTCATTTTCTTTAAGCCAGCGCCCTGCCCCGGCCCAGGGATGAGGATGCAGGGGGTCAATGGTTCTGGCTGTATATAAATAACCGTCTGCTTCCTGGGCCTTTCCAACAATGGTAATAAGTGAATCTATATAGCCCGACAGCCTAACATCGGGGTGAACGGCCAGGGAATAGGAAGCGCCTTCAATGGTTTTATAGATATCGGTATCATCAAAAGGGAATTTTGTACAGAATTTACCTTTTCCTGCAGCCGCCATCCTGAAATTATCTATACGCCCTGTATTCTCACAACGGCTGAACGAGGCCGGGATAGTCACAGTTCTGTTAAGCTCTATCCGTTTTAACCAGAAATCATCATTCAGATGCACTCTGGTAAAGAGTACAGGCTGAACAGGGTAATCAAGATGCTGGGCGCAAACATTCAGGGTACAGAATAGAAGAAGAACCAGGAAGCTTTTCATTTCAGTGGGGTAGATTAGCTGGTGAAACCCCCACCCCCTGGCTTGTCATCACCACAGGCCTGATGGTTCCGTCGTGATTGTAATATACATAATCGATACAGACTGAACGGTGAAAACTTCCTGCATCGGCAGCCAGCGCACCATTATGGTATATAAAATAAGATTTTCCTTTAAAATCAATAATGGCCTGATGGTTCGTATTCGAATTCCCTGCCAGCTCATTCAGGACACCTTTAAAATCCCAGGGGCCGGTTATACTCCGGCTCATGGCATAGGAGATCTTTTCCGGAAAGCCTGATGCATAGGAGAGATAATACCAGTTCTTGTGTTTATGGATCCATGGAGCTTCGGTATAGCCTGTCAGCTTCAGCGATTGAATGGGGCCGTCAAGCTCAGTCATGGAAGCCTTAAGCCTGGCATAATAACAGATGCCGTTACCCCAGAACAACCAGGCCTGCCCATCATCGTCAATCATTACTGTAGGGTCAATATCGTCCCAGGGATGTTTGGCCACAGTGGTCATATCATTGGTAACAAGGGCTGAACCTCTTGCATCTTTAAAAGGGCCGGAAGGGCTGTCAGAAACTGCAACACCTATTGCCTTGCCCGGTATAGTTGCATGCTCCACAGCCACATACCAGTAGAATTTACCATTCCGTTCAATGACCTGTGAGGCCCAGGCATCATCCCTGGCCCAGGCAAAATCTTTAACATGCAGGGGAACGGGATGCTCTGTCCAGTTTACCATATCGGAGGTTGAAAAGCAGCACCAGTCATGCATCTGATACCCGTTCACATTACGGGGGGCCTGGTCATGGCCGGTATACAGAAAAACGCTGTCTTTATAGACCATTGCTGCAGGGTCGGCAGTGAACTTATGTGTAAAGAGTGGATTGCCATGGGTATGGATCAGCGTATCACGCTTAAATGAATCTGCGCTTGCCAGATTTATCTGCATCAAAACAAGTACGCTTAAAATCAAGCTTTTAAAACACATAGTTTATGAATAAATTTAATTATCTGCCGGAATATTGAGTAAAGCATGGGGCCATTCCTTTTTCCATTCAAGCCGCTCCATGCGAAGTTTTGACCTGCCCTTGTCATGGGCATCATAGCCATGGAAGACCAGGTAATCAGCTCCATCGAACGTACATACTGCATTATGACCCGCCCCATACCAGTTCTTATCAGGTTTCAGTAAAAGGGTTCCGCCTCCCCTGAGTAATGGCAGCCCTTCCATATCTAAATATGGACCCCGCAGTTCACGGGAACGCCCCACGATCATCTTATAGGTACTTCCCGGTCCCTTGCAGCAATAATCAATGGATGCAAACAGGTAAAAATAAGCCCCCTTTCTGAAAATGAACGGCGCTTCGATCGCATTTCCTCCGGCAGCAACAGGATTACCGTCTACTGCAGGTAGGTTTGTACCCCTGCTTTCATCCTGCCTGCTTGCCAAAGAAATAAGGGCTGTATCAGCAGGGGCTGTATGCAGCCGGTCCGGAGCAAGCTTAACCATTTTAAGTCCCGACCAGAAAGAGCCAAAGGCCAGGTAAGGTGTACCATCCCTGTCCTCGATCATGTTCGGATCAATGGCATTCCAATTATTAATACCCGGATGGGACCTGATGACCAGGCCATGATCTACCCATTTATAGGCCGGGTCATGTGTATTTAAGGTAGTGTTTGTAGCCACACCGATAGAGGAGGTGTTTTTACCAAAAGCAGATACTGCATAGTACAGGTAATAAAGGCCCTGATGGAATGAAATATCGGGAGCCCAGATATGGTTGTCAAAGGCGGGAAGCTGCTCAAGCACCCAGGCAGGAGCCTTGTCAAAGACCTGCTGTTCATTTTTCCAGTGGAGCTTATCTTCAGATGACCACATGGCTATCCCCGTACCCGTACAAAAAATATAATAAGTACTGCCCTGCCTTATCATGACCGGGTCATGTACAGAAATATCTGTCTTCAGTTCCTGCCCTGTTGCTCTAAGAAAAAGCAGGCCCAGAACGATCAGAGAGAGAATATTTTTCATATCAACTGATCCCCACTCTGATAATCGTGAACGAATAGGGTTTAAGCACCTGCCTGATGGTATTCCCTTTCAACAGGATCTGCTGTTCCACAGGAATTACCGCATCTGGGCTGGTCAGGGTATTCACTGCATTCAGGTCATCATGGCGGAGAATGGTGAGGGTAGCTTTCCTGCTCAGTCTGCGTCTTCCTTTTACCAGGAATGAAGCAGGCCGGGATTCTTTTCCGGTATTGATAAATTTAAGGATCAGTTCATGCGTGGTACTATCCAGCACAGCACTTGCAAATACTCCGTTCTGCCCGGTAAGTGCCTGGCCGTCGAGGGTTAGCGGAACCACATCAGTTCCTTTATTCAGGGAATATAGTTGCTGTACATAATAGTTAGGAGTGGCATAAGAGACCAGGTTATTGAACCAGATCAGGTCGGGTGTCCATTGCCAGCCATCAGTATGGGCAAACAAGGGTGCATAGGAAGCCATCTTT
>JAYWCR010000138.1:0-23836 GCA_043780395.1 Sphingobacteriales bacterium | reverse complement strand
GGTTATGATGCCTCAAAAAATGAGTACTATATAGACCGTTCTGCTGCAGGGAAATCTGATTTCTATAAAGGTTTTGCAGGCAGGTTCACGGCACCCCGTATTGCTGTTACCCCTGAACATGACCTGACCCTTGTGATGGATGATGCTTCCCTTGAACTTTTCGCAGACCAGGGGCTGACCGTCATGACCGGAATCTATTTTCCTGAAAGTCCGCTGAACCAGCTCACGCTGAGCTCCACAGAGCAGGCAAAAATTAAAGAAATGACAATTACCCCTTTAAAAGGGATCTGGTAAACCTAGCTATCAGGCAGCGTATTTGCAGCCTGCATTTTCTGAATATCCCGGCTTAGGGTAGCATAAAGCTGCTGCCAGCCGGGATTTTTTTTGAGTAGCTCGAGGTGTTCATCCATAATCTGTTGATCATGACGGGCGGCAGGCCCGGTCTGGGCAAGTACAGGACTGGTCTTTATCGCCTTTGCAGCAGTCTGGCTGATCAGGCCCGACATCACCTCAAAAGGAATTCCAGCCTGCTCCAGAAGCGCAGCACTGATGGCATACATATGATTGGTGAAATTGGATGCAAAGACGGCAGCCAGATGAATCTCTTTTCTATGCAGGGAATCAGCTTCATGAACCGAAGAACTCAGCCCGGAAGCCAGCGTACGCAGCGTCTGGAGATCTGCCGGGCTGGTACTTTCGATAAAAAATGGAACAGTATGCAGGTCCATGGATACCCCGCGGCTAAATGTCTGCAGGGGATATAAAACGCCGCGCCGCTCACTGCAGGCCTGAAGAAGGTCTATAGAACTGCTCCCTGAGGTATGCACGACCAGTTTTCCCTGCAAATTGAATAAGGGACCAAGACTTGCAAGGCTCTCATCTTTGAGCATGAAAAGATAAAGATCTGAATCAGGATGAACAGCGGAAATTTCAGATACAGGCTGTGAACCCAGCCTTGTGGCCAGTTCCAGGGCATAGAGCGGGCTGGAACTGAACACCTGGACAATTTGATGACCTGCAAGGCGCAGGGCCGGACCGAGATGAGCGGCCACATTTCCCGCACCAATCAGGGTAATTCTTAATGAGCCCATCTCAGAAAGATCATGCTGCTTTATTTAACTCCTTGCTACGTCTGAATACAGAGAACAGAAAACCGACAACCATCAGGATGATGCCACCCCATAAAAAATTAATATAAGGGAAGACCATAGCCTTCATAATGATCCAGTCACGATTATTGTCTTTCCGCTGCATCATGTTCAGCTGGAACTTACCCTCGGAAGGAAGAATGTTTACGAAATGAAATTTTAAGCCGGCCTGATCAACCTTGGCCTCAATATCATACATATTGTTGTTCTTGACAAGGAAAATAGGTTCCGCATTGTACTGGCGGCCCTGGGAGATTACCTGGAGTTTCAGGCCTACGGCCAGTTCCTTTTTATTCAGGTCAAGCTTGATATTGTGGATAGTTGCATTTCGATTAATATCTTTCACTACTACAACTCCACCTTTGAATGGAATGGTATCGCCAATGGCCACTTTTATCATCTTGCCATTGTAGCTTGAGTCATTTGTTCTCTTATCAATATCACCGGTTGTAGGCACTGAGCTTACATGGGTATAGATATCATGGAGTACATAATGCCTGGTAGCAGGAGAGGCAATAAGACCTCCCATTTTTTCATTCACCTGTCCGTTCGGATAGAGGTCAAAGTTTTCAGTGATCTTCCCTGTAGAAGGGTCAACCTTCTGGTAATTTACCCTGTAATAAGTATTGGGTCCAGAGATTGAATCGTTCAGATAGGTGACATTGTAGGCGCCCATCTGGTAGGGAGTACCCTTGATAAGCATTATATTTTCCTGACTGCTGCGGGCATCAAAATCAGAGTAGTTTGTACCAGATGTATTGACAGAGATCACTTCACGCCCTGAGGCAGCTACAAGGGCTCCGATCAGCAATAAGGCAAATCCGATATGGGCGATGGCCGAGCCGGCAAGCTTGATCTTGCCACTGAAGGCATCACCCAGTATATTGGCGTTTGATACAACACTGAATACACAGGCGTAGATGAACAGAATATACACCACATTATGCCATGTATTGGACACATAGATCAGGGCACCAGCAAGGACAATTGAAAGAACGGAACTTACGATCAGGCGGGCCAGGAACTTGGACGGGTCAGTGCGCTTATACTTAAGAAACTGACTAAAGCCCGAAAACAGTGTTATTAATACGGCAAAGGGCATCTGCCATTTATTATAATGACCTACCAGGTCAACAGGTGGGGCAAGATTCGTATGGAACAAAGCATTGACTACAGGGATGGAAGTTGTTGCCACAATCTGTACACAGGATAGCGAAAGAACCATGGCTCCGATAAACATCCAGAACTCGCGGCTATAGGTAGCTTCTTCTTTCTCAGAGACAGGAAGTGATTTCCAGCGTGAGGCTATAAGGGCTACTGATATACCCAGAAAGATAATCACATGACTCAGCAACTGCTGTGACATGCCCAGGTCGGTAAAGGCATGCACAGAGGAATTTTGCAAAACCCCGCTCCGGGTCAGGTAAGATGCATAGAGCACCAGTATATAACTAACCAGCACTAGGATCAGGGCACTCATAAACGAATTGCCTGTTGTTTTAAAAGAGATCATTACATGGACTGCAGCAATCAGGGTAATCCATGGAATCAGAGAGGCGTTCTCAACCGGATCCCATTGCCAGAAACCACCGAAACTCAGGGCTTCATAAGCCCAGGCAGAACCCATCATGATCGCTGTTCCCAGGATCATCACAGCTACCAATGCCCAGATCTGTGCAGGTTTAACCCACTCTTTATACTGACGCGTCCATAAACCAGCAATCGCATAGGCAAAGGGAACGATCATACTGGCAAATCCAAAGAACAACATTGGAGGGTGTATCACCATCCAGTAGTTCTGCAGAAGTGGGTTCAGACCACGGCCATCCGTAAGAAACTTGGTCAGGTAGGCAGCATCCTGAAAGATAGGTGCTTCACCCATCACACTGCGGGTGAGAATAAAAGGTGAACTTCCAATCTGAAATCCGAATATATCTACCCCCAGGAGCATGGAACAGATAAATACCTGTGATAAACAGACCACTGCCATCACAGGACCCTCCCATTTACCTGATTTCCAGATCAGGATACTCCCGATCACGATATGCCAGAACGACCAGAGCAGAAAACTTCCCTCCTGCCCTTCCCAGAAACTGGATACAATAAAATAAGAAGGTAATTCCCGGGATGAATGTTCCCAGGCGTAATGGTATTCAAAATAATGGCTTGCAATAATCGTATAAAGGGATATAATGATCCCGAGTACGGCCACTACATGCAGGCCATAGGATATTCTGGCAAGCTTCTTCCATGAAAAGTTTGAAAGGGGGTCCTGAACAGAAAAATAATAGGAAATAGCTGAGAAAAGGCTTGTTCCAAAAGCCAGAACAATAGAAAGCTGGCCAATCTTACCTGCAAGCAGGTGTTCGCCGATATAGTTTACAGTCATTAAGGGATTATTAGGATTTTCTGGCACTCACTTCCGTGATGTCCAGCTTATTGTTTGTGTACTTGGATGGGCATTTCATCTGAATTTTATCTGCATGAAATACACCATTCATCATTTTCCCCGTTAGAACTATTTCTTCTGAACGTTCGAAATCCTGAGGCTTGGTATTATTGAAAAGAACCTTGCATTCATTCCCTTCCCTGTCTTTTCCATAAAAAGTGAATAGATTAGCGTTCTTGAAAGGATCGTACTGCATGGCTTTCTCTCTGTCCAGTTGTACAGAGACATACGTAAGCTCAGCTTTTCGCGTAGCCTGCCTGAATGTATCGTAGGTGCTTGAATCAAAGTAAGTACTCATGACAACTGCAATGGCAATTGCTATACTTACAATACCGATTATATGACTGCTCTTCATTGCGCTCAATTATTAATCTGCAAAATTACATTATATTAAGTAAGGATGGAAAAGAGCAACCTTATCATCCTTAATTATTTTTATTTAGAATGAATCCAGATAACATACCAGAACCCATACTTACTTTCTTTGAACGTCTCCCGGCCCCTCTGTGGAATCTGCTACTGCTACTTCTTGCTATTGTTACCGGTATCTTAATTCAAAAAATACTCAGCTTTATTTTAAGGGGGCTTTTTAGAAAGAATGATCCCTATTCTGCCCGGCAACTCATCACACGCAGGCTTGCCCTGCCCATGAATTATTTTCTTCCCCTGGCTATGATGGAATCAGTGCTTCCTTTCATGCGCCTTTCTGATTTCTATACGCATTACCTGGATAAAACAATCCAGATTTTATTGATCCTCAGTTTTGCCTTTATTCTGATCCGGCTTGTCATGCTTTTTGAAGATTATATAAGTCTTCACTACGATGTAAGCAAAAAAGACAATTTAAAGGAACGTAAAATAAGGACCCAGATCCAT
The DNA here is from genome assembly GCA_043780395.1 of Sphingobacteriales bacterium. Taxonomy (GTDB): domain Bacteria; phylum Bacteroidota; class Bacteroidia; order Sphingobacteriales; family Sphingobacteriaceae; genus JANLVJ01. The sequence goes on along the minus strand of JAYWCR010000138.1, from coordinate 19,363 downwards.
TTCATCCGAAAGCTGCTTATTCTGATCATTATTCTTCTTGCACTCGCCGCTGTTCTTCTGAGTTTCGAAAGCCTGCGAAAACTTGGGGCAGGTCTGCTAACCGGAGTAGGCGTTGGCGGGATTATCATTGGTTTTGCTGCCCAGAAATCACTTGGCAACCTTCTTGCCGGCTTCCAGATTGCCTTCACCCAGTCTATCCGTATTGATGATGTACTGGTGGTTGAGGGAGAATGGGGCAGGGTTGAAGATATTACTTTAACATACGTAGTCTTGAAGATTTGGGATGAGCGGAGACTGATTCTTCCCATTACTTATTTCCTTGAAAAACCTTTTCAGAACTGGACTCGTACGAGCTCAGAAATAACAGGCATTGTTTACATTCATATGGACTATAGCATGCCAATGGAACCCCTGAGAAAAGAATTCTTTGCTATTCTGGATGAAAATACACTTTGGGACAAGCGTGTGAGGGTGATGCAGATCACAGATGCAAAGGAACACAGCATCGAGATCCGCGCACTGATGAGTGCGCGGAATTCTTCGGATGCTTTTGATCTGCGATGTATTGTACGGGAAAAGCTGATCGGGTTTATTCAGAAGAATTATCCCGAGAGCCTTCCACAGATAAGATTAAGGGAAAACTCCCAGGTTGGTATAGGTAGTAGCGATCTTGTCAATGGCACAGACAAAGGCAGCCGTACGTAGGCTGTCGACTTTAGGATTATGAAGCTTTACTTCCCTGATCTCTGAATATGCACGGATCATGGTTTCTTCAAGACCTGAATTGACAAGCTCAAGTTCTGAAGCACCCTTTACGATCACCCGCTTTTGCTCAGGGCTCAGGGGAACACCATTATGTGATTCTATAGCTTCTACAATATTGCGCATTGAATTTTCTACATAGCGCTTGTCCATACGTCCAAAAGCTACATGGGAAATATTTTTCAGCCACTCAAAATAGGAAACTGTCACTCCACCTGCATTTGCATACATATCAGGAATAATGATGCCTCCTTTGGCAACAAAGTACGCTGCTGCTTCAGGTGTGGTAGGGCCATTCGCTCCTTCCACAATGATCCTTGCCTTTATACGGTCTATATTTCCTTCATTCACCTGATTTTCCAGGGCCGCAGGAACCAGAATATCGCAATCCTGCTCAAGACCTTCCGCACTGTTTGTAAAGCTGCGGGCATTGGGGAAATTCAGCAACGAACCTGTATGTTTCCTGAACTGAAATACTTCTTCAATATCAAGCCCGTTCGCATTGTAAATGGCACCCTCATATTCACAGATGCCGACAATGGTAGCGCCTCCTTCGGCAAGGAATTTTGCAGAATGATATCCTACATTTCCCATTCCCTGAATGATGACCCGTTTATTACCAAGGCCTGTAGAAAAGCCCAGGGGTTTCATATCTTCATAGATATCCACACATTCACGGGTAGCAAAGAAAACTCCTCGTCCGGTAGCCTCCTTGCGGCCGGCAATCCCGTGCTGTGCAAGGGGCTTGCCGGTTACGCAGGCATTTGAATCGATCTGGCCAGGGTTAAAAGTCTGGTAGGTATCTACGATCCATGACATTTCACGCTCACCTGTTCCATAATCCGGGGCAGGCACATCAATACCAGGTCCGATAAAATTCTTCTTGATCAGCTCAGAGGTATAACGCCTGGTTATATTCTCAAGTTCTTTTACAGAAAAGTTTTTAGGGTTTATACAGACACCCCCTTTTGCACCTCCGAAAGGTACATTGACAATGGCACATTTATAAGTCATTAAAGCTGCCAGCGCTTTGACCTCATCCTCATTCACAAATTCGCTATACCTGATTCCGCCTTTTGTCGGAAGCATATGCTGTGAATGCTCTACTCTCCAGGCAGAGATCAGCTGAAATCCATTTTCACGCCGGATGGGAAATTTAAAACTATAAACACTATTGCATTCGCGGATCATTTCCAGTATATCAGCAGGATGGCTGGTAAAACGGGCTGCGTTATCAAAATAATTACATACGTCAGCATAAAAGGATTTCTCCGTATTTAGCTGTGCTTCCTGTACAGTGTTCATAAAGATGTTTAATTATGAAAAGATTTATTGGATTGGGCTGCAAGTTTCAACTAATTAAACAGACCTCCAAATTTGAACGGAAATAATGCACCGGCCTATACAACCAGGTGTGGTTATTTACCTGCTTTCTCTTTCTCCAGGCTTTTCAGCCTCCTGTCCATGGAGAACAGGAGCACACCAAAACCAATCCATATAATTGCCAGTACGGCGATGACGACGTAAATCTTTCCTCCGGCACGCATTCCGGTGAACTCATTACTATCAGCACTCTGACCCATTGCCTGTGCGGCTGTAAAAATTGATGTGGTTATAAACATGTTATTCGGTTAATTTAAAGCTACTCATCATTCGTTACCTATTGATCCAGACTGGCGTCTATTTTACGCATCCTGAGCCTGAGTGTCATCAGCCAGACCGATATCAGAATCCAGCCTATACATGCAGGGTAAAAGACCAGGCGCATATGCCATTCAAGGTCGTAACTGCTGAATGCAGGATTTCCTCCGTTGCCGGGGTGCAGGGAATCCGTAAGCCTTGGAAGCACGATGATCAGTACGAACATCATTGGAAAGGCGAATATATTATAAACGGCACTGATCCTGGCCTTGCGCTGCTCTTCTTCAATGGAGTTGCGAAGCACAATATAGGCAAGGTACAGGAGCATGGAAATTAAAGTTCCATTGAGCTTGGCATCATTCGGCCACCAGTCACCCCAGGTGAACTTCGCCCAGACAGTGCCCGTAAGCAGGCCCAGGATACCAAAAAATACCCCCACATTAATACATTCAGCAGAGATCTGATCATTTTCAGTCTTCCCGTTCTTCAGGTATTTAATACTGTATATAACTGAGATCAGAAAAAGAGTAAGCATGGCAAACCACATGCATACATGGAAATAAGTATTGCGGATAGATTCGAATACAATCGTGCGGTAGGGAAAGTTCAGGTACTGGGGGGCCTGATGCTTGACTTCAATGATGGAAGAAACTACGGGCAGTGAAGCCTTTTTACCATCCAGGAAGAGCGAATCAGGTTTCACCTCCAGCGACTGCCTGTAGATCAGCATTCCATCATAATCAGAACCCAGTTCAAGATCAAAAAGGTTGACAGCATCCTTGCGGGCAATCAGTGAGGAAGGCAGAATGAATGCCGCGTCGACCGTATTATCGCCGTTTACCTTCAGGGAAAGAGGCTTGAGAGCAACCTTCGTTCCCAGCAAACCTGCCTGTACGCCTGCCGGATGCGACCTGAAATGGGCATTCACCGTATGGATATGCAGTTTTACCGTATCACCGGCTCTGGTGCTTACAGGAGAAATAAATGAAATACCAGGGCCCAGCGGAATGGCAAGGCCGGCAATTACTGTGTACAGAACTAACAAAAAGCCTGTCCACTTCCACCAATTTTTATTGATCATAATTATAGTACAGAATCTACGCCTAATCGCGCCAAATGTAAGGAAATACAAGCAAGGATGTACCTACAATGACAAGGTACAGCATGCCCAGGGTAAGCAGATCACTTGCCCCACTCCCCGTAAATACGTTAAAACCCTGCAGGGCAGTGGAAGAATAACGGATAAGTATAAATAAAACAGGCAGTACAAGGGGCAGACCCAGAATAGAAAGCAGTGTCATGTTATTTCCCGCCCTGGAGGCCACTGCCGAAAGAAAAGTAAAGATTGCTGCAAGGTTAAGGCTTCCTGCCAGCAGACAAAGCAGGTAACGGCCAGGATAAACCACCGGAAAGCCTACAAGCAGGGCATAAAGACCCAGCGAGCAGAGTGATAAAAAGCACATGATCAGCGAACTGAAGACAAGCTTGGAAATAAGTATTGCCTGGGGGCTTGCCATAGTGAACAGGTAAAGCTGCCGGGCAGGATTTTCCTGCATGAAGCTTTTCGCTGCCGCATTGATACTTGAAAACAAGATAATGATCCAGAAAACAGCATTCCATACCTGACCTTCGGTGCGGTGCAGAGCCCAGTAGCAGGTAAAAACGGTTGACAGTGCATAGATCAGAATAGCCTGGACAGAATTCTTTGTTCTCCATTCCAGCACGGCTTCCTTTTTCAGAAGGATCCATGTTTCCTGCAGCAGGTTCAAGACTTATGGGTTCTACTCATCTTATTCAGTTCAGGTTTTTGCACCAAATCCGCGCAGGCGGATCTCAGTGAGTTTTCTTTTTGTGTTCAGGGGGAAATCACCTTTCATCATCCAGTCATAATAACTGGGTTCAAGTTTAAATACATCGGTCACCAGTTTTCCTTTATGCTTTCCAAAATTGAAAATTTCCTGGCCCTTATCATTAAAGACCATTCGGCCGGCAAAATCAACACAGTCACGCAGGTAGGTGAACTGATGCAGCAGGTCTACATCATTTACCACAGGTTTAGAGGTTTTGCCGCTTTTATCCGTGTACTCTGTATTTTCATATTTTTCAAGCTGCGCCAGCAGCACTTCATAGGTAGCCCTGATATCGGCCTCTGCAGAATGGGCATTGATGATGTCCTTATTGCAATAAAACCGGTAAGCTGCTTTCAGCGTGCGCTGCTCCATCTGATGGAAAATATTCTGCACATCCACCATTTTTCGGCCCGTCATATCAAGCTCCATTTCGCAGCGGAGAAACTCTTCAACCAGCATGGGCAGGTCAAATTTATTTGAATTATAGCCTGCCAGATCTGCACCTTTTAAAAAATGGAGGAGCTCGCGGGCAACCTGCGCAAAAAGGGGCGCATCTTTAATATCCTCGTCATAGATCCCATGGATCAGGGAGGTGACCAGGGGGATAGGCATCCCTGGATTTATCCTGCCCGTTCTCGACTCTTCTGTACCATCCGGGTTGATCTTCAGAAAAGAATATTCTACGATCCTGTCAACGGCGATACCTACGCCGGTAGTTTCCAGATCAAAGAAAACAAGGGGTCTTTTAAGAAAAAGTTTGATCATACTGATAAAAATTGCTAGTGGAAAATTAACAGAGAAAGGATGATCAGAATGATCATCACCAGGTACATGAACAGATCCGGAAAATAGTCTTTCCACTTATGGTAGGCCTGGCGTATCGGGTTCTGCTTTTGCATTTTGAACTACGAAGATCGTTAAAATCTATCATTAATGAAGATCAAGGAGGCTATCGAGTTTATGTTCAGCGTATTTCTTTTTATTTACATCCCGGTTCTGCCAGTCATTGTCAATATCACCTGTCCAGATCAAAAAGGCATGCCCATTTTTATTTTGAAGAATATAGGTAGCCGGTGTATACTGATCGTTGAAAAGATTGGTCATCCTGAGCTTTTCGTCAGAAAGATAAGGAAATGTGAACTTGTGCTGCATGGAAAGCAGCTTCATATGCCTGAGGTCATCATCCGGATAATGTGCAGGATCGTCGCCAAAGGGGCTTATGGCAATCAGCGGATACCCCTGCACACTGTACTTTGCGTTCAATGCAATGATGCGGCTTTCATAGGCCTGACAGTATTCACAAGTATTGCGCATGAAAACGATGATCAGGCCTTTTTTTGTGCTGTAGTCGGCCAGTGCCACCCGTTTTCCATTCACATCAGCCAGACTGAAGTTGCGGATACTGTCTCCTATACTATACGAACCCCTGGCTTTGGAGGTTAACTGGTCTTTTGGAGTGGCCTTCCTGGAAGGGCTGCAGGCCGGAAGGATGAACAGAAATAAAATAAAGTATGGCAAAAGCCCGGATCTTTGCCCCATGGTATGTCTATTGATTGAGTATATTGTTATATACGGTAAAACATTTACTTAACCGACCAAAGGTATGAGAACTTATTATAGTTGCCTGCTGCTGCTGATCTGCAGTCTGGGGGCGCAGGGGCAGGAAACCCGGCTGGGAAAACTTGAACTGAAAAAAAACGAGGTTTATACGATCAGGCAGCGAGATTCTGATATTCATCTGCGCATCGATACCCTGATCATGCACAGGGGTTCGAAAATCATTGCTGCCGGTAAAAAAAACATGGTGCTCACGGCAGGCTTTGCCTCTATTGATACCCGATGCAGTATTGCAGGTGACGACGGTCATAACAATGGAACCAATATTGACCTGCGGATAAATTTTCAGGATCTCGGCAATCTTACCATCAATACGCAGGGAAAGAATTTCAGACAGGGAAACAGGAGCCATGCCATTGGCAGCGGGGGAAATGTAACAGTGCATTACCTGAATGCAGGGTTAGCACCCCAGACCACCAGCGCTGGCCATGACCGGTATCTGAAGGTAATGGCAGAAGGAGGAAAAGGAAGTGTAGACCCCAACTCAGATATGTATGTAATTACTTCTGCCATAAGAAGCGGTAGCGGTATCGCCGGACGCCCTCTGAGCAATCTGCCCCAGGGTACAGTTTTCCAGGGAAGCGACGGACCTGATGGAAAGGTACATCTTGAAGGGGTAGATCATCTCTGATCATCTCTGATAGTCTCTGATAGTCTCTGATCGTTTCTGGTCGTTTCTGGTCAGAACCAGCCCTTCATCTCATTCAGTTTCATCAATGCATCCATAGGGGAAAGTGTATTGACATCCAGCTCCTTTAAAGAATCCCTGATTTTGATCAGGAGCGGGTCGTCCATTGAGAACATGCTTAACTGGATAGCGCCTGCATTGGGTAATTTCATCGATGCCAGTCTTTTGGTTGATACAGTTTCCTCGCCGGCACTGCCTTCCCGCTGCTGCTCCAGCATCAGCAGCACTTCTGAAGCCCTTTGGAGTACCTGGGCAGGCATACCGGCCATTTTTGCCACATGGATACCAAAGCTATGGGCTATGCCCCCGGGTACAAGTTTGCGCAGAAAGATGATTTTTTTATTGCTCTCCTTAACAGAGACATTGAAATTGCGGATGCGCGAAAATTGTTTTTCCATATCATTCAACTCATGATAATGGGTAGCAAATAAGGTTTTAGCCTTACCCCGGGCATGCTCATGCAGGTATTCAGCAATAGACCAGGCAATAGAGATGCCGTCATAGGTACTTGTTCCACGCCCGATCTCATCGAGCAGCACAAGGCTTCTTTCTGAAATATTATTCAAAATACTGGCCGTTTCATTCATCTCAACCATAAATGTAGACTGACCTGCCGAAAGATTATCAGAAGCCCCTACCCTGGTGAAGACCTTGTCGGAGATACCCAGTTCTGCCCCATCTGCAGGCACGAAACAGCCTGCCTGAGCCATGATCACGATCAGGGCCACCTGGCGCAGCAGGGCTGACTTACCTGCCATATTGGGGCCGGTGATCATCATGATCTGCTGCCCTGCAGGATCAAGCAGTACATCATTGGGTATATAGACTTCTCCCAGAGGAAGCTGCTTTTCAATGACCGGATGGCGGCCACCCCTGATATCCAGAATATTCCCTGAATTCATTTTCGGACGGCAGTAATTGCTGCCAGCAGATATTTTTGCAAAGTTCAGCAGCACATCCAGCTCAGCAAGGATCTGTGCATTGAGCTGAATGGGTGCCACAAAATCAAGCACATAGCGCAGAAGTTCTGTAAAAAGCCGTATTTCTATGACGGCTATCTTTTCTTCTGCCCCCAGAATTTTATCCTCATATTCCTTCAGCTCGGGCGAAATATACCGCTCTGCATTGACCAGGGTCTGCTTGCGGATCCATTCTTCCGGCACTTTGGAGGTCTGGGCATGGGTCACCTCAAAATAATACCCGAACACATTGTTAAAACTTATTTTAAGAGTACTTATACCTGTTTTCAGGGCCTCTCTTTTCTGTACTTCCAGCAAATAATCCTTGCCGTTAAAAGCGATGCGGCGCAGGTCATCAAGCTCCTGGTCAACGCCGGCAGCAATGACCCCACCCTTCTGCACCATCACCGGGGGTTCTTTATGAAGCGTATCAAGGAGCTTATTCTTTAACCCAGGGAGCGGATCAAGCCTGTCGAAAAGATTTGCCATAGCCTCAGATCCAAACTCATCTTTCAGCTCTTTTATACCTGCAATGATTTCAAGGGCCCTGCCTGCCTGCAGGAGGTCACGCGGACCTGCCTTTTGAAGTGCTATTCTGGCAATTAACCGTTCCAGGTCGCCAATAGCATGGATCTTTTCAGCAAGGATGCTGCTCTGGACCGGTTTGTCGTAAAAATTCTGGACCCGCTCATGGCGCTCCTGAACCAGTGCAATTTCTTTCAGGGGAAGGATGATCCATTTGCGCAGCATTCTGGCGCCCATGGCAGATACCGTATGATCGAGCACATCGATCAGGGGAACGGCCCCCTCACTGTTGGGATGGATAAGTTCCAGGTTGCGCACTGTAAAGCGGTCGAGCCATACATACTGGTCTTCATCAATGCGTGATAAGGATGAGATATGCGGAACTTTTGTATGCCGGGCTTCATGAATATAATGCAGACAGGCACCTGCAGCAATACTTGCATGACGGCGGTCTTCGAGCCCGAAACCCGAGAGGGAATTAACCTCAAAATGCTTCAGCAATGTTTCCCGGGCATAGTCATAACCAAAGATCCAGTCGTCCTGAATGAAGCTGAACATCCGTTCTCCATAATTTTCTTTGAACCTGGCCGCATCGGCCTTGCGGATCAGCACCTCACTGGGCCTGAAACTCTGGATAAGCTTGTCAATATAGGCAGGAGTACCTTCGGCAGCCATAAATTCACCAGTAGAAATATCCAGAAAAGAAACACCTGAGCCTGCAGTATCTGTATACAGGGCGGCCAGGTAATTGCTGGATTTCTGAACCAGGATATTGCTGTTGTAGGCAACTCCGGGGCTTACCAGTTCCGTCACTCCCCTTTTGACGATCGTTTTCACTCCCTTTGCATCTTCAAGCTGGTCACAGATGGCTACCCTGTACCCGGCACGGATCAGTTTGGGTAAATAGGTATCCAGGGAATGATAAGGAAAGCCTGCCAGCTCGATATAGGTGGCCGTTCCGTTGGCCCTTCTGGTAAGTACAATGCCGAGGGCGGCCGAAGCTTTTATGGCATCCTGGCCGAAGGTTTCATAGAAATCACCTACCCTGAAGAGCAATAACGCATCGGGATAAGTAGCTTTTATTCGGTTATACTGACCCATCAAAGGGGTTTCCACGGGTTCCTTCACTGATTTTTTAGACAATGCTGCTATAAATTTAACGGCCGTAAATTAAACAATCCCCAGGCTATATTAAAAGCGCTTAAATTTGCTTTTCGCTATGAAGAAATTATTAACCCATGAACTGAACCGGATCAATACCCGGGAATTTCAGCAAATGAATAAATTCCCCCTTGTACTTGTACTTGATAATGTGAGAAGTATGCATAATATCGGCTCTGTTTTCAGAACTGCCGATGCTTTTGCTGTTGAAAAAATCTGTCTTTGTGGAATCACTGCCATACCGCCGCACCGTGAAATTGATAAAACAGCCTTGGGAGCAACCAGTTCCATGAAATGGGAATATCATGCCCATATCAGCCAGGCCCTGGAGCAATTGACCCGGGAAGGCTATGAGATCTGGGCCATAGAGCAGGTTCAGGGCAGTGTAATGCTTCAGCACTTTAGCCCTGATCAGGGAAAAAAGTATGCCCTTATATTTGGTAACGAGGTAGAGGGGGTGAGTGAGGAGGGCCTTGAAAAATGTCAGGGAGCCATTGAAATACCGCAGTTCGGAACCAAGCATTCATTTAATATTGTAATCAGTGCAGGCATTGTGGTCTGGGATTTCTATACAAAACTTAATTTAATATCATGAAGAAATACTGATATTCAGTAATTTAGAGTAATCGATTTCTTATGTCAGAAACTCAGTTATCTAAAAAGCTTCAGATTAAAAGCGGATACCGTGTTTTAATGCTGAATGCACCTGCCGGTTTCGAGGAATGGCTTCAGCCTTTACCTCCCGGTTCTGTGTACGAATTGCATCCTACGGGCAAATACGATGTGGCGCTTCTCTTTGCCTCCATCAGGGCCGACCTTGAGCATCAGGTGCAGATCTTGCTGAACCACCTGAAGACCGGGAAGGTCATGTGGATTGCCTTCCCAAAAAAAAACTCAGGGATGGATTCCGAACTTGGCATGAACCAGGGGTGGGAGAGCCTGAATGCAAGAGGGCTGCAGGGTATTTCACTGATCTCTATTTCAGACGATTGGTCGGCCATGCGGTTCAGACCGCTGGAAGAAATAAAATATACCGACGGCTCGTCCAGATCTCCCCGGCAGGGATCGTTTTCTGAATTCATAGATGCCGGAGAAAAGCTCATTTTATTTCCCGATGACCTGGAGAGGGCATTTACAGCGTATCCTGAGGCCCGGGAAAAGTTCATCCGGCTGTCCTTTACGAATAAAAAGGAATATATGGTCTGGATACTGACCGCCAAAAGTCAGGATACCCGGCATGACCGCATCCAGAAAACTTTAGAAAAATTGCGTGCAGGAAAGAAACATCCTTCGGAGAAATAAATTTTACTATATTTGATCCGGGGTAAGTCTTATACGACCAGCTCCTCTTGAACTCCCCCAGGTTCGGAAGAAAGCAAGGGTAGAGAGTTGTAGCGGTGCGATATAAGGGGCTTGCCCTTTTTTTGTGCCTTATACTTTTCTGGCAGGCCCGTCAGATGCCTTTTGTTCAATCCACTCCATATCTCTATTTCCTGTTCTCTTTCTTCTCATTCAGGGAGAACTGCCATGCTCGTTTCATCGTATATGAGTTATAACATTTATTTTCATGAAAATAGTAGAAGATAGATGTTTAAACATTATATTTGTAAATCAATAAGTACAGATGAACAAGGTAAAGCTTTAGCCCTTTCGACAAGCTACTCTGATATACCGGGTTCATGATCTTTAATATGTATTGCCATGAAAACTAAACGTTCACTTATTCTGCTTTTTGCTTTTTCCCTTTTGAGTCTGTCTGCCTTTAAAGGCAAGAAAAGTAATGCACTGGTACTAAATGCCAACCATAGCTGGAAAACAGAAGTAAGCTATGATAAGGCCGCAAACATTGCCGGATATATACTGCATAATGATAAACTGACAGAGATCGTTATTATAAATATGGATGATCTTGGCTTTGCAAAACTTGTGAAACAGGTAAATTCCATCGGACATCCGGTCAATAGAATTACTATTCAGCAAAATGCACTTGCTTTTACTGAATCGAATATCCATTTATTAAAAAAGAAATTTCCAGGAGCATCCATTTTTATAAGTTCTGAAAAAGCGATTTAATAATTAATTCCTTGTCTTTTATTTTTATTCCCTGAGCCTGCCCGAAGCCGGCTTTTTGCTTTCAGAATTTCAGTTCTGATCCATATTTTCTTATTTTGATCAATAAAAATATCTTTGCCCGATCAATAAGACTATGACAGAACCCGTAAAAGAATTCAGACCCTATGTACCGGCTGAAGTACAGATGCCCGAATTCACCTTTAAAGCTATTTTGATGGGCTGTATAGCCGGCATCATTTTCGGTGCTTCAACTGTATACCTGGCGCTGAAAGCGGGCCTGACAGTTTCGGCATCCATCCCCATAGCAGTTGTCGCCATTTTTATAGGCAAGCGTCTTTTCAAGACGACCATTCTTGAGAATAATATTATCCAGACAACAGGCTCTGCCGGGGAAACCATTGCAGGAGGTGTTGTTTTCACTCTGCCGGGTTTTCTGTTCCTTTCCTCGGGTATGAACGGGGCCAGTGTAGGCACACCTTATTTTACTTACCTGACCATTTTTACGCTGGCCGTACTGGGTGGCTTTCTGGGTACCCTGATGATGGTACCGCTCAGGCGTTCACTGATCGTCAAGGAACATCTTAACCTGCCCTATCCTGAAGGCACTGCCTGTGCATCGGTGCTTATTGCTGGAGAAAAAGGTGGAGATATTGCCAAGACCGCTTTCCTTGGGCTGGGCTTTGCTTTCCTTTACGCGTTTTTGCAAAAAATTATTCACCTGGTGGCAGAGACTCCTGCCTGGGTAAGCTCCCAGACAAACAAATACCTGCCATCGGCCACTGTGAACGCTGATATTACACCTGAATATATGGGCCTCGGGTATATCATAGGACCAAAGATCGCCGGCATACTTTGTGCGGGCGGGGTTCTTGCCTGGCTGGGTATCATTCCCCTGATAGCTACGCTTGTACCTCATGAAACTATCGCCCTGCAACTTGTGAAGCTGGGCTATATGAAGACCATTCTTCTACCCGGGGGGCCAGGAGGCTGGATACCGGCTACAAAAGAATTCACAGACCTTCCTGGTGCCATTTACAAAGCCTATATCAAGCAGATCGGTGCAGGAGCCGTGGCTGCCGGAGGCTTCATTACCCTGATCAAAACCCTTCCGACCATTGCTGAATCTTTAAAGGAAAGTTTCAGTTCAATGAATGATAAATCAGAAAAAACCGCCGTAAAACGCACTGAACGTGATATTTCCTTTAAAACGGTCATTATTGGTTCAATTGTTCTGGTAGCTCTAATGGTATTTCTGCCGCAGTTGCCTTCAGCTGGGGGCTTCGGTGGTAAACTACTCCTGGGACTGCTGATCATTGTATTTGGATTCTTATTTGTCACCGTTTCAAGCCGTATTGTAGGCCTGATAGGCACAAGCTCCAATCCTATATCAGGCATGACAATCGCCACGATCATGGGCACCTGCCTTGTGTTTATTGCCTTTGGAATGGTGGGAAAAACCTATGAACCTATTGTACTTGTTGTAGGTGGCATCATCTGTATTGCAGCTGCCAATGCCGGGGGTACCTCCCAGGATCTTAAAACAGGGTATATAATCGGCGCCACCCCACGGAACCAGCAACTTGCCCTGATCATAGGCGCGATTGTCTCTTCCCTGGTCATAGGCCTTACCGTCACCGTGCTGGACCACCCTACCCGTGATATGGTTGCCAAGGGAATTATGCATGGCATCGGAAGCGACCGCTATCCGGCACCTCAGGGTACGCTGATGGCTACCCTGATCCGTGGTTTTCTGTCCTTTAACCTCGACTGGCAGTTTGTACTGGTAGGGGCAGTGCTTTCAGTATTTATGGAAATGTGCGGGGTAAACTCTCTGAACTTTGCAGTGGGTGCTTATCTGCCACTCTCCACTACCCTTCCGATCTTTGCAGGTGGCATGATCAAGGGCCTGGTTCAACGCAAGGAGAAGAACAAAAAAAGAAGTCTTGAAGAAGAAGAGCTGAGTAACGGAAATTTATATGCTACAGGCCTTGTTGCCGGAGGTGCACTGGCCGGTGTTATCGTAGCTTTTTTAATGGTCAATGACGACATAAATAACTGGATAGCCAGAATCAGTCTTGACTCCCCAATCAGCGGGTTACTTGGACATGGAACTTACCAGCTGATCGGGGTTGCTTTCTTTGCCCTTATGGGCTGGCTTCTTTATCGCCAGGCTATGAAAAAGACCTCTATGGAATAGCTTGAGGCAAAAATTTGAGGGTGTATGAAGAAGGAACTCAGGATTCCCAGTACCTTCTTCGTACACCTTTTACATAATTTCGGAAATCAAGAATAAAAGCTGCGAAGAAATAAAAGATCAGAGGAAAGCCTACAGACAGAAAGGTCAGGTAAATAAAGAAAAGCCTTAGTTTAAGAATTGAAATATTGAGTTTGCCTCCCAGATAAGCACAAACTCCAAATGACTGCTGCTCGAAGAAAACTAAAATTCGCTGGATCATCTTTAAGTTTTTATTTAAATACTAAATCTACTCAGAATCTCTGAATAACAGGTTTTAAACAAAATTAAACACCTTATTTGTTACACTATACTTTTACCAGATAAGACTTCAGAAAATTAGCCATCTGCTGCTGGATCTCTAAGGCTTCATGGCGTGCCTTTTCAGCAAAATCAACGCCTGATGCGGCATATAGAACAGAGCGGCCTACATTGACCAGCAGACCGCATGAGGCGTTCATGCCATAACGGCTTACCTCTTCAAGGCTCCCTCCCTGAGCGCCGATCCCCGGCACCAGCAGAAAATGGTCAGGAGCAAGTGCGCGGATTCGCGCAAGCATGACTGACTGGGTTGCTCCGGCAACAAGCATCAGCTGATCGGGATCACCCCAGTCTGTTAATCTCCTTACAACCTGTTCAAACAACATTTCTCCGCTTTCAAGCCGTAACTTCTGAAAATCATCTGCACCTGCATTCGAGGTCAGGGCCAGAGAGATAGCCCATTTACCCGTATAGGCAAGAAAAGGCAATATAGAATCACTGCCCATATAGGGGTTAATGGTCACCGCGTCTATCGTATAGGAAAGCTTGGGATCAAAGAAGGCTTTTGCATAGCTGGCAGCTGTATTGCCAATATCTCCACGCTTGGCATCTGCAATGATGAACTGATCCTCGGGGATAAGCTTCAGGGTGTCTTCAAACAGGTCCCATCCCCTGGACCCCATGGTTTCATAAAAAGCAAGATTGAGCTTGTAGGCAACGCATAAATCACTGGTAGCCAATATGATCTCTCTGTTAAAATCGAGCAGCCCCTGTGGATCTTTCCCAAGATGCCCTGGAATTAGCGCAGGATCAGGATCAAGCCCGATACATAAATAAGATTGTTTTTGCTGTATCTTTTCAAAGAGTTCCTTTCTATCCATTCAGCAAAACAAGCTATTAAAATCTGCAATAGGGTATAAATGATAAAAATTGCTAATTTTGTTTTGTATCAGTATAGTCACCTTCATATTTTTCTTTTTGTTCATCCATTGATTTGCACAAGTCGAATTAATTACATAGAATTGCTTCAGAATATCTCATTCTTCCTTATTTATAGGAAAATCATCTGAATTTTATCGATTTAATGTCATCAGATTCTTACCAGGTTAACCCCTCTGCTTTATAAATCAAACCCATAAAGATTATCATAATCTAAGCCTTTTTAATGTACGATAGTATTGAACTAAACGATAAACTCGTTTCCGAACTCCGCCAGATTGCGCAAGAGATGAATGTGCCCGATTTTGATGATCTTCGTAAGCAGGATCTTATTCAACGGATTCTGGAGAAAGCTTCACCTAAAAATTCCGCAGGAAAGGCCGAAGGCACCGAGGGGTTCAACCCTGCTGAAAAGCCTGCCAAGCCAGGCATCCGCAAGGCGCCAGCAGGTCAGAAAAATGCTATTGCCAAAAAAGTACTGGAAGCAAGGGCTGAAACACCGGAAACGGCTGACTCCAAACCCCGTCGTACCAGAGTACCTAAAAAAGAAGAACCACCGGTACAGGACCGCAGAAATGATCTTCCTTCCTTTAACACAGGTTGGAACGGATCAGATGAACAGCGTCAGAATTCGCCGCAGTTTGTTGAAACTCCTGTCGCAGAAGAACCTCAGGCACATTCCGCTCAGCAAAACCTGCCTGCACCTGAGAAAACTCAGGAACATGCGTCTGAATCCGGAAATTCTGCCCACGAACAGTCTTCCACCAGCCAGGTGGCCGCCGTGGATGATAAAACGCAGGATCATCCTGCCCAGCCCAATCAACCGGCAGCAATTCATTCGCCTGCACCCCAGGCAGCTGTTCATTCCGGAGCTTCACAGCCCAATGAAAGGCCCGCCAAGCAGGAACGCCCTGAGAAAAAGGATAACCAGCGTTTTCCCGATAAGAATGCGAACCGTGCACCGCGCCAGACACCTGCAGAGATTCATACGAGCAATTTGTTGACAAACCTTGATTTTGATGGGGTTATTGTCAATGAGGGAGTGCTTGAAATTATGGTCGACGGGTATGGATTTCTGCGTTCATCTGACTATAACTACCTGAGTTCACCTGATGATATCTATGTTTCCCAGAGCCAGATCAAGTTATTCGGACTAAAGACCGGAGATACTGTACGTGGAAGTATCCGCCCACCTAAAGAAGGTGAAAAATACTTTCCACTGGTTCGTGTTGAACTCATAAACGGAAAAGAGCCTGCCGCCGTGCGCGACAGGGTTCCCTTTGATTACCTTACCCCCCTTTTCCCATTTGAACGACTGAATCTGTTCACTGATTCGGCCAGTATCTCTACCCGCATTATTGACCTGTTCACTCCGATCGGAAAAGGTCAGCGTGGCCTGATCGTTGCCCAGCCTAAAACAGGTAAAACTGTTTTGCTGAAAGATGTGGCCAATGCGATTGCAAAGAACCATCCCGAGGTATACCTGATCATCTTACTGATCGATGAACGCCCCGAAGAAGTGACGGATATGTCAAGGAATGTACGGGCAGAAGTAGTAAGTTCTACCTTTGATGAGCCTGCTGAAAGACATGTAAAGATTGCCAATATTGTGCTTGAAAAAGCAAAACGCATGGTAGAATGCGGCCATGATGTAGTTATTCTGCTTGATTCTATTACACGCCTGGCAAGAGCCTACAATACAGTAGCCCCTGCCTCAGGAAAAATACTTTCAGGGGGTGTGGATGCCAATGCACTCCATAAACCGAAAAGGTTTTTCGGCGCTGCAAGAAAGATCGAGAACGGAGGTTCACTAACCATTCTGGCTACTGCCCTGATCGATACCGGCTCTAAAATGGATGAGGTGATCTTCGAGGAATTCAAGGGTACGGGTAATATGGAGCTTCAGTTAGACCGTAAACTTTCCAATAAGCGGATCTTCCCGGCCATTGATATTACAGCCTCCAGTACCCGTCGTGACGATCTGCTGCTGGATAAAGATTCTCTACAACGGATCTGGATCCTGAGAAATCACCTTGCCGATATGAATTCACAGGAAGCAATGGATTTCATTCTTGCACAGATGCGTGGAACCCGGAGCAATGAAGAGTTTCTTATTAATATGAATGGCTAGAATAAGGGAACAGATCCCTAATTTCATCACTCTGTGCAACCTGCTCTGCGGAGCTGTTGCCATTGTGCTGATCTTCAAGGGAATGCTTGTCACTGGGGCCATACTGATCTTTCTGGCCGCCTTCTTTGACCTTATTGACGGAGCAGCGGCCAGGTGGCTGAAAGTGCATTCTGAACTTGGAAAAGAACTTGATTCTCTGGCAGATCTGGTAAGTTTCGGACTGGCGCCTTCCTTTATATTATACCAGTACCTGGAAAGACTTACCCTTCTTCAGGATGGAATCTTTTCTATGGTGCTTCCGGCAGTCTCTTTATTGATCGCAGCTTTCACAGCCATCAGACTTGCCCGGTTTAATACAGGGCCTTCAGACGCTGAATTCTTTACAGGTCTGCCAAGTCCGGCAAATGGAATGCTCATTGCTTCTTTGCCTATGATCCAGCTCTTCAACCCGGCCTATGCTCACTGGTTGTTAGATAGCATCCCCGTTCTTACCGGGCTTATTCTAATCTCCTGCTGGATGCTGGTCTCAGAAATACCGCTCATAAGTCTTAAATTCCATGACTTCAGCTGGAAATCAAATCAGACCCGGTATTTATTTCTTCTGACTGCGCTTATCAGCATCCTGCTTCTGAAGTTTGCTTGCGTTCCTTTAATTGCAATTCTATATTTTATATTTTCCTATATACATACAAACCATGAAAAGATATTCAGCAGAGATTAATATTATGCTTCACCCCGAAATACTTGATTCCCAGGGTAAAGCTGTAAGCAGTAGCATGAAAAATTTAAACCTTGCTGAAATTCATAACCTGCGGATTGGAAAACACATTACCCTGGAACTTGAAGCGGAAAATGAAACAACTGCCAGGGCAAAGGTAGATGAGGCCTGCAGAAAACTTCTGGCCAATCTGATCATGGAACGCTATGAATTTTCTATTGCAGAAATAAAATAAACACAGGCTTGCTCAGGAAGCTTCAGGGCAATAAGCCAGACGAAGTTTTCTGAGCTTTTCCATGGCAAGATCTGAGATGCACTTTAACTCATCTACCAGTTCTGAGATGTTTTCCAGTTCATAACCTCCCCTGGTTAGTTTTTCTATTCTCTCGGCCAGCTTGCTTCCAGACATAACTCCGATCATGGCAAAGGTAGGCTTGAGCTTATGGGCAAGATTTCCTACAGACTGAAATTCCTTTTTTACCACCTGCTCCCTGATCTGTAAAAGACTTTCGGGAGCCTGCTGCAGGAACAGATCAATCATTTCGACTATAAAGTCAGTATTCCCGTTTGCAATCTCTTCAAGATAGCTGAGGTCGATCTCAAAATCGGGAATAATTCTTGAAATTTCCCGGTTAGGTTCTGAATTCATATGCTTATACACTTAATCGGTTGACTATAAGTGAATCAGGACAAACATCGTAAAGCTCTTTCATAGTTTTTAATAGTTCAGGGTGTATAAGATCAGGAGCAAGTTCAACCAAAGGGGCCAGTACAAACAATCTGCCGGGAATACCCGGATGAGGTATCTGCAGCGTACTGCTATGGATAATCTGCCCTTTATAGAAAAGAATATCGATATCAATGACCCTGGGGCCCCATTTTTCAAGTCGCTCACGACCCATTTTTTTTTCAATTGATCCAGTAATCAGGAGCAGTGATTGTGGATCAGGCTTGCATATGTTTACCTTAATGACCTGATTCAGAAAAAAAGCCTGATCGGGACGCCCCCATGGAGCTGTTTCAAAAACTGATGACATCATTGTACCCGTACCAAGACTTAAACTGATTAACTCAGCAGCCAGGGAAAGGTTTTCTGCCCTGTTTCCCATATTGGAACCCAGTGAAAAGAAGACTTCATTCATCCTGTATACTACTTAAAAGGTGATACGAAAAAGTTAAAAATATGTTACGTATACATTCCATGGCTATTAACAGATACCTTTGAACACAGTACCTCTAAAACAAGCTATGAGACAGTTCTTTAAATTTATGTTTGCCTCCATGCTGGGAATGATCCTTGCACTTGCACTCTTCATATTTCTGGCAGTTGTTATTACTTCTGGAATTTTTTACAGCGCCACCCAGCCCTCAGAGGTCAGCGTAGCTCCGCACTCAATTCTCAAGATAAGTTTGAATGAAGAAATTTCTGACCGGAGCTCCCAGTTTTTCGATTCCGAAAAGTACAAAATTAAAGATCACCCAGGCCTTTTCGACATTGTTAAAGATATAAAGAATGCCAGAAACGATGCTAATATTACAGGCATTTACATGGACCTGGATCTGATGAGCAGTGCGGGTTATGCCAGTCTTGAAGAAATAAGAAATGCATTGCTCGATTTTAAAAAATCAGGCAAATTCATCTACAGTTATGCCGAGGTGATCTCCCAAAAAGCCTATTACCTGAACAGTGTATCCGATAAGGTCTTCCTGAACCCTGCAGGCATGATGGAATTCGATGGATTCAGCTCCCAGTATACATTTTTTAAAGGTGCACTTGACAAGCTGGAAATTGAACCGCAGATCTT
>JAYWCR010000137.1:0-4373 GCA_043780395.1 Sphingobacteriales bacterium | reverse complement strand
GAAGACCTGCATTCACAGGCTCCGCATCAGCGCCTGCTTCAGAAGACCCTGGCCCGCGAGCTGGTGATCCGTATCCATGGGCAGGAAGCCTACGAGATGGCCCTGAAATCATCAGACCTGCTCTTTGGTGGAGGCTCTGCAGAATTTCTGATGCAGCTTGAAGGCCATGAGCTTGTCCAGATCTTTGAAGGTGTACCTCATTTTAAGATCCCTGTTTCATCTCTTGCTGACGGGATTGATATTCTGGACCTGCTGGCTGTGGAAACAACCGTATTCTCATCCAAAGGTGAAGGCCGCAAGATGATCGATGGCGGGGGGCTGATCCTGAATAAACAGAAGGTAACGAACCCTTCGATGCGTATTGATACCAGCTTATTGCTTGCCTCACGCTTTCTGATCATTCAGAAAGGGAAAAAGAACTATTATCTGCTTGAGGTAGGGGAATAAACCTTTTACATCTCTGCCAGCAGATTACAGCCCCGGATATCGGAATTGTCAAAGCGGCCGAGTACTTCAAACGATCCATCGGCGTAGAGCTTGCCCAGGTCCTGGGTGGCAATAAAAGCGCAGGAGTCGCGATTGGCAAGGTCAATGACATTGATGCCTCCTGAACGGCCTGTAGCCTGCAGGCTCAGGGGGTCATTAGGCTCCCTGATCAGGATTTTCATCCACGGCGGGCAGTTGAAAATTCCGTTACCGGCTGAATAGGCCTGGGAAAGCAGTTCGGTCATGCCGTATTCTGAATGGATGAGTTCCTGCCCAAGGCCGGCTTTTAATACCTCGTGCACCTCTTCGCGGATCATTTCCTTTCTTTTTCCTTTCATTCCACCGGTTTCCATCACAATGGTATGGCTCAGCTTTTTTCCGGCCGGGAAAAATTCTGCAAGGTCAAGCAGGGCAAAGGTCACACCCAGCAAGAGGGTTTTCTGGCCTCTGCTGTCAAGGTCCAGCAGCAGTTGATGTAATTTCTCCAGCTCATGCAGGTAAAATCCACTTTCTGAATGGGTGCTGCCTTTAATAAGGTCGTCGGCCATATAGATCAGGGAGGAGCCTTCGCGTTCCAGGTAGGAGGGAAGCAGGGCAAGGATGCAATAGTCCCTGACAGGACCGTAAAAGAGCTCAAAGGCTGTACGGAAACTCTGGCAGTAAAGTTCAGGATCAGCTACCAGGTGGCGGCTGGTCAGCTGGCCGGTGGTTCCGGAGCTTGTAAAGACGATACTTGCCTCAAGCGGGGCCGCAATAAGCTCAAACTTTTTGAAGAATTCAACCGGGATGAAAGGGATCTCTTCAAGCCTTGTCACTTCCTGCGGCTTTATTTTCAGCAGGTCGACATACCGGCGGTAAACCTCAACCTGCTCATATTGCTGACTGAAAGTATGGAGACATGCCGCCTCGAACTGAGCCGGCTGAAGGTTGAAAATGGATTCATTGTTTAACACGGAACAAATCTCTTAAATAATTTCCGCTTAAACCACTCAGACCTGCAAGCAAGCCTCCAAAGAGTGATGAAATGATGATCAGCAGGTACGACGAATGCAGGTGGAAGAGCCGGGCAACTCTTCCTGAAAGAATAGAATGGTTTGGAATATCCCTGTAAATGCTCATGCCCATCCAGACCAGAAAAATGGCCATCAGGCTTAGCAGAAAGTCTGCGCCTGCTGTACCGGGTAATGCAAAGCAGGCAATAAACGGAATGATCATAATTGTATACCAGGGTAAATAGAGTTCCAGCAGAAATGTGAGTGCCAGAATGAGTAGATATTTCATATTATAGGTGTATGGGTCTATTTTCCTGGTCTGAGAATAATGCGGCTGATGATATCCTGGTTTTCAGATTCTGATTTCATAAATACGAGGGGGTATAATTTTCCGGCCGACCAGTATTCCAGGAGGTTATCGTAAAAATAGCTTCCTGGGTTACCCGACTGTCCACCCGGATAAACTCCATAAGCCTGGTCAATGACCCCTGGTTTGACCACCATACGCCATGAGGGTCCTGTTCTGGAGGTAATGGCATCTACAATACCAGATCCTCCGCCTACATGAAGGTTGGTATGTGAAAAGGCATCAATGTTCAGCAGATGTTTAATGGAGGTGGCTTTCACCTCATACCACTTCCAGTGATCGGGTTGGGGTCCGTATTTTTTCTTCAGGGTATCAATGCTGCGCCGAAAAGATGCATTAATAATGTCGGCCTTGGTTTCGGTAGCATTAGTATGCCTGTTATCGAACCAGATGGAGCCAGGTTCTTTCAGCAGCAGGTGAATGGTACGATCACGTGAGGGTAATTTCAGACCAGGTTCCTGGAATTCATCCCAGATATCGGTCATCAGGTACTTTGACCATATATCGAAAATGGTGGGAGCCACCGCATCCGCTGTATTCTGTAAATTCCAGTCCTTCATAAGTTCAGCAACCCTTTGCTGCAGGGGGTTCAGGTTATCAAGTCTGAGATTCTTTAAGAGATCGGGAAGAATAAGACCCGCATATTCATTATAAAGGTCTGTCTGCATTCTGCGAAGGCTATCGGGGGTCAGGTGATTCATACTGGCCAGCAGGTGGTTGATACGCATGGCCCGCTGAGTATTTTCGAACTGCCAGTTCAGGTAATAGGGGTAGGTGGTATCTGTACTGCTCTGGTTTGCCGAGGCTATGAAATGCCTTGGGGGGTCAAGCACATGCGGAACCTGGTCATGAGGTATCCAGCCCTTCCAGTCGTTTTTGGAGCTGGATCCGTCCAGAATATATTTTCCCTGGTCCCTTGCCTTTACCGGATAGCGCCCGTTTACCCATATAGCAATATGCCCTTTATCATCCGCATAGGCAAAATTCTGGGCCGGTGAGGCAAAATAGCCGAGGGCCGAACTGAAATCTGGGTATCCTGCGGCCTTATTCAGCAGGTAAAGAGATTTTACCTCATTCGAGCCTTCATAGGCCACCCACCTGATGGCATGGTTGTCAGGAAACTGACCGCCCTTGCTTTTAAAGGTTTCATCATACACCACAGGCCCGAATTTGGTATAGGTCACCTGATCTGAAAAAGTTTCCCCTCCGCGGATCTTTATAGCTTCCCGGCGCTTAAGGCTTGAAAGTTTTTTTCCGTCAACCAGGTAGGCATCATGGGCAGCACCTGTCCAGCTCACCTGGTAAATATCCAGCACATCGGCACCTACGTTCGTAACTCCCCATGAAATATGCTCATTAAATCCAATGATGATGCCTGGAGCTCCGGGCAGAGATACTCCGTATACATTCATCGTGGGGGTATGAAGCTGCATCTGATACCAGATAGAAGGGAGGCTCAGGGTGAGATGGGGGTCATTGGAGAGCATGGCATGATGATCGCTGGTCTTGCTTCCATCCACTGCCCAGTTATTACTGCCTATGCCGTCGAGATGTTCTTTCGGTAAATTGTTCCCGGTAAGGCTGGAGTAAAGGTTACCGGAGCCTGGATAAAGGGGCTCTACCCCAGGAACCGTTGCAGCAAGATGTTTTTTAGATTTCCAGGGTATACCTATGGGTATCACCGGGCTTTCAATAAAAGGATAATCTGGAAAAAGGTCTGAAATGACTCCCTTTCCAAATTTAAGCAGGTTGGCTGTCATGCCCTGGGCATCTGTATCACCTGAAAGGGTGGCAGCCATACTTTTCTGAAGCAGGGCACATTTCAAAGGCGTCCAGGCTTCAGGTCTATAGTCGAGTAATTTATATTCAAGGGGAAGATCTTCGGGCTTTAAGGAAGAGATCCATGCATTTATCCCTGCTGTATAGGCAAGTACGATCTCTCTGGATTCAGGATCGGCCAAAATTGTCTTCAGGCTGTTCTCTGCTCCATAGACCATGCCCATTCGCCGTTGCAGGCGGTCATAGTCAAGTGCTTTTTTTCCGATGATCTCAGCGATGCGCCCTGCAGCGGCCATCGTTTGAAATTCCATTTGCCAGAGCCGGTCATGTGCGGTGATATAGCCCTGTGCAAAATAAAGATCATGGTTGTTCAGGGCAAAGATATGCGGAACCATTTCATGGTCATAGAGTATATTTACGGGTTGAAGTATAGATGGGAGCTTCAGTTGCTGGTCGGTAATCCTTTTTAAAGGCTCTGCATTCTTCCAGAAGCCATGAAAGGGATCCATGAACCGCCCAAGAGGGGGAAGACTTCCTGCTGCAGAACTGAGTAAGAATTTTGGTTTTGCATTAAAAAAGAGTCCCAGTAATATTACCAGAATCAGGCTAAATACAGCTTTAAGGTACTTTATTTGCATAGTAGCTTCTGATTTAAGAAATACAGTATAAACGTGTTTATTAAATGTTGAAAGAGTTAGTACTGTAATGATTAAATTAACTTAATTTTTCCAATTATTAAGATATGCTTA